>JBHNNM010000112.1:0-7543 GCA_048563625.1 Gammaproteobacteria bacterium
TTGGTCTGGAAATTTGCAAGGTAATAAGGCTTATTTTACCAAAAACTTGCAAATTTAACACCCAAAACTCACCAACATTTCCTTATAAATCAATACACTATGATTTGTTCAGGGCGGACTACATAGAGTTAACACCCAATACAGGGCAAGCCATAATGACTAAGAGATAGATCTCTTCATGATTAGTTGCACTCACAAGTGAGTGGGCAGCCTAAGCTGACACACCCCAGGACAAAACTGATTAAACTTATTTCTTTACCTTATAATATCCTGTAGTAACTTTCTATCATAACAAGTTACTAAGTAGTTTTCATTTAATTATGGGACACATTCGGACTCTACTCAAAAAGTCCCTTTGAATCTTGCATTTCCTTTCTGGATAACAAGCAATTCAGTATAAAAAGCTCTTTAAGGATAAAACCATATTCAGACTACCGAATTATATCAATCAAAATTTCACTCAAACTCTAATCCCAACTACTCATTAAAAGCCATGGAATCCCCACAAATATCAATAACCCGTTGAGGGAAAAAGAAAACAACCACCCATTCAAGCTATCTCCTTAAACAAAGACGCCGTCAACAACTGCCGTGTATAATCCTTCTCAGGCCGGCTAAATATTTTCTCTGTTTCCCCCACTTCAACAATCTGCCCTTCCTTCATAACCATAATACGATGAGCAACCGCCCGAATCACCTTTAAGTCATGAGTAATAAACAGATAAGAAATTTTATGCCGCTGCTGCAGTTCCCTTAACAGAGCCAGTACCTGTTTCTGTACCGAGACATCCAGAGCACTGGTAGGTTCGTCCAGCAGGATCAGTTTGGGTTCCAGAATAACAACCCGGGCAATGGCTATGCGCTGGCGCTGGCCGCCGGAAAATTCATGAGGGTAGCGCCATAAAATATCTTCTTCCAGGCCGACTTCACGCAGAGCTTTTTTAATTTTTACCCGGCGTTGTACCTTATTTAATTTTGGAAAATGAATTTTAAGACCTTCACCGACTATTTGTTCTATGGTCATTCTGGGAGACAGTGATGAATAAGGGTCCTGGAATACAATCTGGAATTCTTTTCTTAAGGGTCTTAATTCCCGGTTTTTTAAATCATCTATACGAGACTGGTTAAAATAAATTTCGCCCCGGCATTGTTCCATACGCAGCAGGCAGCGTCCAAGGGTGGATTTACCGGAACCGGACTCCCCTACTATGCCCAGTGTTTCACCTTCTTTTAGATACAGGTCAATATCATCTACGGCCTTAACAGTACTGACCACCTTTCGAAAGAAACCGCTTTTAACTGAAAAGTGGCAGAACATATTTTTGCCGCTTAATAATTGCGGTTTATTTTTTAAGCCTTCGGTTTCATCATCAGGGATCATTCGCTCCGGTTCACTGTTTAACAGCTTAATGGTATAGGGATGCTCTGCTCTGTTATAAATACGTTCAACATCCCCTTGCTCAACGATATTACCGTCCTGCATAACACACACCTGATCGGCAAAGCGTTTAACCAGATTCAGATCATGGGAAATCATCAGCACCGACATGGAAAACGCTTTCTGCAGTTTTTCCAGCTGAAGTAAAATCTGCAACTGCACGGTGACATCCAGTGCAGTTGTAGGTTCATCGGCAATTAAAAGCTCCGGCTCACAGGCCAGTGCCATGGCAATCATCATACGCTGACGCTGACCGCCGGATAATAAGTGGGGAAAGGCATCAAAGCGATGTACTGGATCATGAATACCCACCAGATCCATTAGTTCCAGTGCCCGCTTTCTGGCTTCGGACTTGTTCATACCGCGATGAATTAACAAGGGTTCTGTAATTTGATCGCCTACAGTAAAGGTTGGATTAAGGGAGGTCATAGGCTCCTGGAAAATCATGGAAATCTTGTCCCCGCGTACCCGCTTGATTTCAGTTTCATCGAGACCTAATAAATTTTTTCCCTTGTATAAAATCTCGCCTGAAGAATAGTTTACTTTTTCCTCATCATGCAGACGAAGAATAGACATGGCTGTAACGGATTTTCCGGAACCCGACTCTCCTACCAGAGCCATAGTCTGTCCGGACTTAACTGCAAAGTTAATATCATGCACTACATTAACTTCTCCTGCAGGTGTACTGAAGTTTACGCTAAGATTTTTTATTTCCAGTATATTTTTAGATGTCATAATTTTTCTTCTGGCTGATACTACTACCCCCGACGGGTATCCAGAGCCTCTCTTAAAGCTTCCCCGATAAAAATCAACAGCACCAGTGTGCCAACTAACACCGTAAATGTAGTCATGGATAACCACCAGGCATCAATATTTTCCTTGCCCTGGGACAATAGTTCTCCCAGACTGGGGGTAGAAGGTGGTACACCCAGCCCCAGATAATCCAGGCTGGTTAAAGCCAGAATGGCTCCGCTGATCCGAAACGGTAAAAAGGTCAGTACGGAGACCATGCTGTTGGGTAATAAGTGTTTAAACATGATCCCCATATTGGATACTCCAAGGGAACGAGCGGCCTGAACATAATCCAGGTTGCGCCCACGTAAAAATTCAGCCCGAACATAATCAGACAGCCCCATCCAGCCGAACAGGGATAATAGAACAATTAACAGACCGATACTGGGCTTAAAGATAGAGGCAAATATAATCAGCAGGTAAAGTTCCGGCATGGATGCCCATATTTCAATCAGACGTTGTACAATCAGATCCACTTTACCAGCAAAATAACCCTGCATACTGCCAATTAAAATACCCAGTACCACACCAATGGCGGTCAGTACCAGAGCAAAAATAACTGATAATCGAAAACCGTAGATTAATCGGGCCAATACATCCCTGCCCCGGTCATCCGTACCCAGCAGGTTCTGATCCGAAGGCGGTGCCGGATTGGGCTGATCGGCAAAATAGTTGATCGAAGAATAGTTATAACGGTTCAGCGGATACAGTGCCCAATTGTCGCCCTGGGTAATTTTGTCCCGGATATAAGGATCGTTATAATCCGTCTCAGATACAAAATCACCACCGAAAGTAGTTTCAGGATAATTATGAAACAACGTGAAATAATACTGATTGTCATAATAAACCACCAGCGGTTTGTCATTGCTGATCACCTCGGCAAAAAAACTGGTAAACAACAAGATGGAAAAGATCCACAGAGAATAATAGCCGCGTTTATTATTTTTAAAACGCACCCAGGAGCGCATATTGGATGACATATTGGTGAGCTGCTCGGCATTATAGCCCATATCAGGAACCTCCCTGACCGGCTGAATCAAACTTAATACGGGGATCAATCAGCACATAGGAAAGATCGGTGATCAGCTTGGTAATAAGCCCCAGCAGCGTAAATAAGTATAAGGAACCCAGCACCACCGGATAATCCCGCCGGACAATGGATTCATAGGACAGCAGTCCCAGGCCATCCAGAGAAAAAATGGTTTCTATCAGCAGACTGCCGGCAAAAAAGGCCGCCAGGAAACTGGCGGGAAAACCGGTAATCAGCGGGATCAGGGCATTTCTAAAAACATGCTTGTATAACACCTGATTGCTGGTCAGCCCTTTGGCCTTGGCGGTTACTACATAGTTTTTGCGGATTTCTTCCAGAAAACTGTTTTTAGTCAGCAGGGTCATGAGCGCAAAACTGCCGATAACGGAAGAAATAATAGGCAGTACCATATGCCATAAATAATCGAGTATTTTGTCAAACCAGCCAAGCTGATCCCAGTTGTCTGAAACCAGTCCCTTGAGTGGAAAAATATCAAAAAAACTGCCCCCGCCGAACAGCACCAACAGTAAAATACCCAGCACAAAGCCGGGTATGGCATAACCCACCAGCACGATGGTGCTGGTGATCATATCAAAGCGGGAACCGTCCCTGACGGCTTTGGCAATTCCCAGGGGAATACAGGTCAGATAGGTAATAAAAAAGGACCACATGCCGATACTGATGGATACCGGCAGTTTGCTGATAATCAGATCAATCACTGACTCATGATGATGATAGCTTTCCCCAAAGTCGAAGGTCAGATAATTTTTCATCATGATTAGAAAACGTTCCACCGGGGGCTTATCAAAACCGTACAGCGCCTTGATTTCTTCCAGACGTTCCTTGTCTATACCTTCTGCTCCCCGATATAAATCACTGGTGACACCACCGGCTTCGGTCATCTGGTTCTGGCCGCTCAACTGCGCCACTAACTGCTCCACCGGACCGCCGGGAACAAACTGGGTGATCACAAAGGTGATCAGCATGACCCCGAACAATGTCGGTATCATTAACAGCAGGCGTTTAATTACATAATAAAGCATGACTTATTTTGACATCCGGTATTCGGGTTTAAACCACCAGGTGGAGAGCATCCAGCCTTCGGCAGAAAAATATTTAGGCAGGGTTTTAGGAAACTCAAATTTGTCCCAGTAGGCAATCCTGTGGGTGGAAATATACCAGTGTGGCACCAGGTAAAATTCACTGAGCAATACTCTGTCCAGAGCACGAGTCAGGGCCACAATTTCATCCCAGTCTTTGGTTTTACTTAACTGCTCCAGCAGAGAATCCACGGCTTTATTTTTAATACCGGGATAATTGGCTGAGCCGTCCACATCAGCCATTTTAGAATGCCAGCGGGCAATCAGTTCATTGCCCGGCACCTGGCTTTCTGAATAGCTGGTTACAATCATATCAAACTTTTTAGTTTCCACACGCCGTTTATACAGGGCATAGTCCACGGTACGGTAATTCATGGTAATACCCAGCTTTTTCAGATTCCGGGCATATGAGGCCGCTATTCGTTCAAAGGCTTTCTGTGCCAGCAGTAGGTCAAATTTAAACGCTTTGCCCTGTTTATTTCTTAAGGCCCCGTCACGGTATTCCCAGCCTGCTGCTTTTAACAGTTTTAATGCCTTGCGCATGTTTTGGCGTAAGGAAGACGGCGGCGTGGTTTTCGGCGGTTCCCAGGCATTGCCGAACACTCTGGGGTCGAGAATATCCTTAAAGGGTTCCAGTAGCTCACGTTCCCGTTTAGATATTGGCCCGCGGGCAGCCAGCTCAGTATTACTGAAGTAACTATTGTTGCGTTTATACTGATTATAAAACAGCATCCGGTTGGCCCATTCAAAATCAAAAGCATAAATCAGCGCTTCTCTGACCCGTTTGTCCTTAAAAATATCTTTACGGGTATTAAATACAAAACCCTGAATACCGACACTATTATGATGCGGTATATTAGCTTTAATGATCTGCTTATTTTTAAATACCCGGCCGGTATAGTCCCGTGCCCACATCTTGGAGTTGTATTCATGACGAAAGTCATATTCGCCGGCTTTTAGGGCTTCCAGAGCAATAGTGCTGTCCCGAAAGTATTTATAGACCACCTGGTCAAAATTATACATACCCTTACGGATCCCGAGATCTTTCGCCCAGTAATCGGGATTACGTCTGAATTTAAGCTGTTTACCGGTATCATAACTGTCCAGAATATAGGGGCCGCTGCCCACCGGAATTTTGGTTGCAGTATCTTCAAACTTCTGTTCACCTACCCAGTGTTTAGGAAAAATGGACAGATAACTGCTCAGCAGCATGGGTAATTTGGCATTATTTTTTGAAAAATTAAAACGGATGTTTTCCTTATCCAGAATTACAGCCTCCTTGACACTGCCCAGTACAATTTTATAGGCCGGGTGAACATATTTATTAGTCATTAAGGTATCAAAGGAGAATTTAACATCTTCTACGGTCACTGGTGTGCCGTCTGAGAAACGTGCTTTCTGATTAATATGGTAAGTAACAGACAAACCATCTTCGGCAATTTTTATATCATCTGCCAGCAGGCCGTAGAAAGAATAAGGTTCATCCAGACTCTGTTCCATCAGCGTTTCAAACACCAAGCCATCAACTCCGTCAGCCCCTACCCCTTTAAGCAGATAGGGATTTAACCGGTCAAAGGTCATGGAAGCGTTAAGATCCAGTCGGCCTCCTTTGGGTGCATCAGGATTCACATAATCAAAATGACTAAAGCCTTTTTTATATTTAGGAGTATAACCGTAGGCAATTCCATAATCAGCAAAAGCTAATTTACTGATACTGATAAAAAACAGCAAAAATAGGAATCTGATAAAATGCTTATGCTTTACAGGCTTATTATTTAATGACATTTTTTGCCGGTTTAATAAAATTTTTTTTAATAACATCTAGTTTATTCTAATTATCACAGGTATCATATCCAGAATTGATTTTATTACAAGTAGTAATGGTTAGGTCACGTTAATGTATAAGACAACAACCATACTCATTCTATCCAAGGAGTTAAACTATGGGATTTTTGCAGGGTAAACGAGCGCTGATTGTCGGGCTTGCCAGTAATCGCTCAATCGCATGGGGCATTGCCCAGGCCATGAAACGTGAAGGTGCTGAACTTGCATTTACCTATCAGAACGAAAAACTGCAAAGCCGGGTAGAAAAACTGGCCACAGAATGTGACTCAGATATTATTCTACCCTGTGATGTATCCAGTGATGAGCAGATTGAAAAGGTCTTTGAAGATCTGGATAACTTCTGGGATCACCTGGATATTATTGTCCACTCCGTGGCCTTTGCCCCAAGAGCAGAATTGAGCGGTGAATACCTGGACAGTGTCACCCGAGAAGGTTTCTTAATGGCCCACGATATCAGTTCCTACAGTTTTACTGCGCTGGCCAAAGCCGGAAGAAATATGATGGAAGGTCAGAACGGCGCCCTGTTAACTCTGTCCTACCTGGGTTCTGAGCGCATTATGCCCAATTATAATGTTATGGGTGTAGCCAAGGCCAGCCTAGAAGCCAATGTCCGCTATATGGCTGAATCACTGGGCCCTGACGGTATCCGAGTTAACTCCATCTCTGCCGGTCCTATTCGTACTCTGGCTGCCGCCGGTATTGGTGATTTCAGAAAAATGCTGACCCATGTGGAAGAAAATGCCCCGCTGAAACGCAACGTCACCATTGATGATGTAGGTAATACGGCCGCTTTCTTATGCTCCGACCTGGCCAGCGGCATTACTGGTGAAAATATCTATGTGGATGCCGGTTATAACCATGTTGGAATGGGTGCCGGTGCTTTACTTTCTAAAGACGAAGAAAAATAAATAAAAATAGTTAACAGCACGAAAAATTCGTGCTGTTAACTGCCGCTTAACAACAATCTCTTATATTGTGTTAATTAGTTTCCATCTTCATTGGTATGCTCTGCATATTTTTCCCTTAATTCAAGAATATCCGCTGTAATATCCATAAAACAGTCCACCAGATGTGGGTCAAAATGCGATCCGGCCTCTTCTTTAATTAAATTCAGAGCATCATCTACAGCCCAGGCTTTTTTGTACGGACGTTCTGTCGTCAGGGCAATTTCTCTGGCGGTGTTTAATAACACAGAATCATGTTTGCCAATGATATTAGCTGTAGTAGTTCCGACCTGATCTGACAGTCCTCCCGTTTTGAAGGTGTCTGTCAGATTAAACCTGAGCTAAATTTTTTTCAGCCCAGACTGATTTCCCATCAGTTAATGTTTCTATGGGT
>JBHNNM010000113.1:0-7531 GCA_048563625.1 Gammaproteobacteria bacterium
TGTTAAGATAGTTCTTGGCATGGTAAGTGTTCTTGTATGTTGATTTTTCACAAAACCATTATACTTGTTTAACAAACACCATGCTGCCTATTTTTTAACCACAAAAGATCAACAGCCCCTAGAAGAACAACAACACAATGTGATTAAAACCCTTGAAAATTTCAGTTCTATTAATGTTACCCTTAGAAAACGAATTGTTCGCTTAACTCAAATTAAAAAATTATTGATAACTTCTGCCGTATCATTAGGAGAGCTACAAAAATTTAATCAAGTACATATTACCAAGGAGCAAAACTAACTCATGAGCCAAGCCTTAGCCACATTACGTTATCAAGGAAAAGAGTGACAGGTACGCTGGGAGGGGCACGCCCTGTCCAATGGTTCTGCGTTTGGCTCCTTCATGCAAAATGATGTGGCGGCTCGTTTAAATGATGAAGAAGGGACAACAGAATTTGAGTCTCATCTTCGTTCCCTCTCTTTAACCGAATTTGGTTCTGAATCATTGGAAACAGTGCTCAATGCAAATTCCCCTGAAGAGCGGGACTGGGCGGTTGGTGAAGCCCTTGCGGAAGCCTGGCTTGAAACAGAATATCAGGTTATCTAGCCCTGGAACATGGAACGTGATAAACGCAATGCCAATGCCAGTCTGCCCGGGGCGGATCTGGTTGGTTTTGTTAGAAACGGCTCTGAAACAAGGCTGGTTCTGGGTGAAGTAAAATCTTCCACTGAAAAAAATATCCGCCACAGGTGATGTCCGGTCGTAATGGCCATCTGGGACATCAGATTGATACCCTGGCACGTAATCTTCAAACAATTCAAACTTTGCTAAAATGGCTTCTTCCTCGATGTAAAAATACCGATTATGAAACCTATTTTAACGCAGCTGTTACCCTCTATTTTAATTCAGGCAACAAAGCCGTTACACTTTTTGGAGTATTAATTCGAGACACCACACCCAATGAAAATGACCTGAATGGTCGTGGAAAAAGATTGGGAGAGACAATCACCTCTCCGACAACCTGTACCCTGCTGGGCTTGTATCTTCCCTGTAAAATTGCACAGCTTCCTGAAATGGTGAAAGGAGGTGGTGCATCATGACCCACTGGTTATTAGACAGCATTGACGCCTCTCGCACCGAAGCCTTAAAACTGGCACAAAAGGTACTTATCGAGCGAGAATTATTACAACAGGCCGCTGATATTGATTTTTCTTTAGTGCAACGAACGGCGGAAGCTTTGGAAATGACAACGCTGGATTTGATCCTTGAGCGTTTTGAAGAGGATGAAGAAAAAACATCTTTACTCAGACAAGCAGCAGCTGATGCATTCAGGCTCTATCGTATTTTGCCTCGGAAGGATAATCCGCTGGAAGAAGGCATCCGTCTATTGAAACTGGGATCACTTGCCCTGCTGGGTGATATGGGTAGTGATGCCGCACGCCTGCTAAGGGAGATCGATTGGCCGCAACTGCCACCCAATTCAGCAGATTGGCATGATCGTACCTGGAGTGCGATTATTGATGTGTGGTTACGGCTTATTCGGAAAAAAGGCTGGGATGATCGAGATGCCGTATTGGAAAAAATTGCACAGCTGCGAAATACGCAAAATGAGTTTGAAAAACAATATTTTGAAGGGAAAGAACCCTCATCTGCCAAAGTCGCCGCATTGGAGTTGATTGGTCTTTATCATTTGGCCAAGGCAGCTGAAATTATGGCTTATTTTATTACCGATGGTGTTATTGACGGCAATTATCAGATTCATCAGCTTCTGGATACCCATTTCGACCGGGTATTTGCTGTATGCAAAACTACTCAATTGCCGGAACTGGAGACATTAACCCGCCTGTTATCGGCTTCTGCCGCACAGATGGTTGAAAACTCAATCTGGACGGTAACTCGGGCAGTCAATTCAAGAGTTACCCAATTTGTTCGCACACTTGTTGATAAAGGTCGAGGTGATAAAGCCATATTTGATGTATTGCCTCCTCAGAGACGCACTCTTGCGGAAAAAGGTCTTTTGGGTTCAAGCCGTCGTGCTGTTGTGGTCAGTCTGCCTACTTCAAGTGGAAAAACGCTTATTGCCCAATTCAGAATATTACAGGCACTGAACCAGTTTGAGCATGAACAAGGTTGGGTCGCTTACCTTGCACCTACCAGAACACTGGTCAATCAAGTGGCTCGTCAACTTCGCCGTGATTTTGAACCGCTTGATATCAAGGTAGAGCAAGTCAGTCCTGCAGTTGAAGTGGACAGCATCGAGATGGAACTTTTGCAGGAGCAAGACTCTGCTTCAGCCTTCCGGGTTCTTGTGACCACCCCCGAAAAACTGGATTTGATGCTGCGTCAAGCATGGGAAGAAAAAATTGGCAGGCCACTAACACTGGTGGTTGTGGACGAGGCTCATAATATTCAAAGTCTGCGCCGGGGGTTAAAACTGGAATTGCTGCTGGCAACGATCAATAAAGAGTGTCAGAGAGCTCAGTTTTTATTGCTTACCCCCTTTATTGCCAATGCCCGTGAAGTGGCTCGCTGGCTGGGAGGAAGCAATTCAGAGGATTTCAGTCTGGCACTTGACTGGCAGCCTAATGACCGTGTGATTGGAGTGGTTAAGGCAAATAAGGGAGAAGCGTTAAATAATCGTAGCTTTGATTATAGCCTGAATATGGAAACCGTTCACACAACGCGCAATACACTGGCTGTTGACAATGCACTTTCTTTATCCAAATCAGCGGATATTGCCAGAAGATATAGTCAGGTCACCAGTCAAAGTGTTATGGCAGCAGCTACAGCGCAACAACTTCAGTTGCGTGGTCCGGTTATTGTGATGCACTCTCGCCCTGATTGGGTCTGGTCTCTGGCTGAAAAATTCAAAGTTGAGAATAATAAAATAAAACCCCTTTCAGATAATCTGCTGTTTGTTCAGGAATTTTTAAACCTGGAGTTTGGTGAAAACTTTCCGTTAATTGAACTGCTTGCCTATGGCATTGGTGTTCATCATGCAGGACTTTCCGATGAAGTGCGAATGTTGATGGAGTGGCTGTTTGAAAAAGAGGAGCTTAAGTTTCTTGTTGCCACCACGACTATTGCGCAAGGGGTCAACTTTCCTGTTACCGGCGTGGTAATGGCTTCACATCAATATCCGGAAAAAAACAGAACCGTAGATATGCCACCGGAAGACTTCTGGAATATTGCTGGACGAGCCGGACGAATCGGTCAGGGACATTTGGGCGTTGTTGCTCTTGTTGCAGACTCTGATGCCAAGGCCGAAACTTTAAGAAATTTCATCAACCAACAATCGGGGGATTTAAATTCTGCACTCCTGCAAGTGGTGGCAAAGACTGGTGACTCTTTGTCTGATCTTGGGAGAATTGTCTACCAAAAGCCGGAATGGTCCAGTTTTCTGCAATATTTAACCCACACCTACAGACAGATGGGAGAGCCGGACAGCTTTATTGACCAGATTGAACAGGTGTTGCGGGGAACATTGGGGTTTGAAAAACTTCGTGTTCAGGATTCATCCATGGCCAATACATTGTTAAACGGTATTCGTGATTATGCAGGATATCTTGCTCGTCCCAACCAACCTCTAAAATTGGTGGATAGCACGGGATTTTCCCTTCAAAGCATTAATACAGTGTTGCAACATAAAGGAAACATCAATGAATCATCCTGGGATTCCGCAAATTTGTTTTCAGACAGGAGCAATACCCTTGAAGATATGATGGGGGTTTTGCTTCGAGTGCCAGAACTCAGGGATAATCTTGAAGCTGCAACAGGTGGAAACTCGCCTGATGGGAACAAACTGGCGTTAATTATCAAAGACTGGGTTGCAGGAAAACCTGTGACCGACATAGCAGAACAACATTTTGACGGAAATATTACTAAATGTGGACAGAATTTGTTTGGCAGATTAACCCAAACCGTTTCATGGGGCTTAGGAGCACTACTCTCTATAACGGCAAATGACTTGCCTGAGGAAGATTATAAACAACTGAGCAATCTGCCTTCACGAGCATTTTATGGCGTAAATAGCGATTCAGCTATCGTGCTAAGGCTTTTGGGCATATCAAGAACAGCAGCCGCTCCAATGGCGGATCATTTATCAGATGAAATTCGTCAGCCACTTACACAACTCAGAGAAACAATAAAGAATATGCCAACGAATATCTGGAGGGATGCCCTTGGTGATTCTGGAACCATATATCGAAAAGTTTGGCGTATTTTGGAGGGTATAGAATAGATGAGCTTCAATGAAATGAACACCATCGAAAATGCTCTGCGGGATCACCTCGTCGGTAAACCGGTTACAACACAGACCGGAATTATGGCCGAAGAGACTGCAGAATACATTGCAGACAGCAGGGATTTGAAATGGAAATATGTCAATGGTGAAAATCTGGTGCTCTACGGCAAGCAAGCACAGGATGTCTTTGTTGATACCTGGCTTAAAGATGCGCTGTGCAGATTGAACAAACCGCTGGCTGCCAATCCGGATCTGGCGGATGAAGTGATTCACCGTCTGCGTGGCGTGCTTTTGGAAGCGGGATACAGCGGGCTCATCCGGGCCAATGAGATATTTCATGACTGGTTGCTGGGCAGAGTTTCCATGCCTTTGGGTAAAGATGGTGAGCACATTACCATACACCTGGTTGATTTTGATGCTCCACAAAACAATCACTTTGTTTTGAGTCAGCAGGTGCAGTTTACAGGAACAAGGGACTGCTATTTTGATTTGGTGCTCTATGTCAACGGTTTGCCTCTGGTTGTTGGTGAGGTAAAAACACCGGTGCGGGACGCTATCAGCTGGCAGGACGGTGCAGCTGATTTTCTTGGCGGCAGGAAGCACTATTGGGAGAATCAAAAAGCCTTTTTTGTGCCCAATCTGCTTTGCTTCGCTTCCGAAGGGAAAACTTTTTACTACGGTGCGATAGGAGCCCGCTTTAAAAACTGGGCTCCCTGGCATAGCACCGAAGACCGGGATGAAATTCCTCAAGATATGCGCACCGTGTTGAAGACTGCCAAGCGATTATTGTACCCAAAAACTTTGATGGAGATACTACAGTCATTTGCCCTGTTTTCAACGGTTAAGACGTGAGCAGGAAAGCCCGGGGTTAAGATTAAAATTTTACCACGCTACCCGCAGATGGATTGAACCCCCGGGATAATATTATTGTTCTCGTAGATGAAGCGCACCGCACGCAAGAAGGTAGTCTGGGCGAGAAAATGCGCTGGGCCTTACCCAATGCTTTTTTCTTCGGTTTGACCGGTACGCCGATTTCAGGATTGGAACGGAATACCTTTAAATTGTTCGGTGCTCCAAATGATCCGGGCAGATATCTCAATCGCTACTCCTATAAACAGTCTATTCGTGATGAGGCGACACTGCCTGTTAAATTCGAGCCTCGACTGGTTGAATTACGTATTGACCGGGAGACTATCGACAAGGAGTTTGAAGAGCTTGCTGAGCAGCACAATTTAAGCGAAGACGAGAAAACCTTTATTTCCCAAAAAGCAGGAAAGCTGGCTCATCTCTTAAAGGCTCCTAAACGAATTACTGCCATCGCAGATGATATCGCTGAGCACTTCAAGACCCATGTTGAACCAAAACAGTTCAAAGGAATGGTGGTGGTTTACGACCGGGATGCCGTGGTGCAGATGTATTATCTCCTCTGTGAGCGTCTCGGCAAAGATGCTGTTGAAGTGGTGATGAACATTTCACAAGGGACTATAGAAGAAGAAACAGACGAGAATGGTAAACCGAAGAAAATAGCGCCTGATTGGCTCAAGTGGCAGAAACTGGAGCTTCCCCTTGAGAAAGAAGACTTCAAGCGCTGGCAGGGAATTGATGCCAGTCCTGTAGTTCAGGAACAGCTCCTTGATCGCTACCGTGATGCCACTGACCCTCTAAAAATTATTATTGTAACAGCCAAGCTGCTTACCGGCTTTGATGCGCCAATCTGCTACTGCATGTACCTGGATAAACCGCTCAGGGATCACACCCTGCTTCAGGCCATGTGCCGAACCAACCGTCTTTATAGCGACACCAAAAAGCACGGTTTGATTATTGATTATCTTGGGGTGTTTGAAAATGTTGCCAAGGCGCTGGATTACGATCCAAAAGAAATTGAAGGTGTAGTGGAAAACGTTGAGGCTTTCAAAAAGCTCTTCCCCGAAGCGATTGAAAAGTGTCTGGAGTATTTCCCTGGAGTTGATCGAACTATCGAAGGCTATGAAGGACTGATTGCTGCACAGGATTGTCTTGTCGGCAATGAAAAGAAAGATGCGTTTGCTGCACAATTCAACGTGTTGAAGCGCTTCTGGGAGGCCATTACACCAGATCCTTATCTGAATCCATTCCGAAAAGACTACCGCTGGCTGGCACAGGTCTATGAATCAATTAAACCTGTCGGTGGATTGGGCTTATTGCTCTGGGAGTCTCTCGGGCCGGAGACGATTAAACTGATCCATGAACACACTGAGATTGAGCGAATCAGAGATGATATCGACGAGCTGGTCATGGATGCTGAATCTGTTTTTGAACTTACTGAGGAAGAGCGGAAGAAAAAAGCCAAGAAGCTGAATCTTTCACTTATGGCTAAAGTCCGTTCCAAAAATGACCCTCGTTTTGAAGAGCTGGGACAGCGCCTTGAACGTCTCAAAGACAAATATGAGGCAGGAGTGCTGAGCAGTCTGGATTGGGTGAAAGAGCTTCTTGATGCCGCACGAGAAATGGTTCGTCTGGAAAATGAAACCCATGAAGAGGTCATCCCGGATGATAAGCAGGCGTTGACTGAAATATTCCTTGAACTAAGGAACGGCACCACCCCACAGATCATTGCTAACGTGGTTGAGGATATTGACAAGATTGTTCGGGCAACCCGGTTCGATGACTGGCAAAGCACCCACGCCGGACAAAAGGAAATCCAGAAAGTGCTCCGACAGACGCTATTTAAATACAAACTTCACAAGGAGCAGGAACTTTTCGAGAAAGCATATGGCTATATAAGGGAACATTATTAAAAAGTGGAATGCCACTAAGAGGTAATCATGTGGAATGATGTAGAAACAACAGAAGACTTATTGAATTTCAAGGTTGTCGCAGATACGGCAGCCCAAATGATTAAAGAAGGAAATGGCGAGCCTGTCTCTATTGGAGTTTCAGGAAGCTGGGGCGTTGGCAAGTCCTCTCTTGTTCAAATGATCGGTGAGTCACTCAAAAGTCTTGATGGTGGGGAAAACTACATCTTTATTGATTTTAATGCATGGTTGTACCAGGGATATGATGACGCTCGGAAGGCACCTCTGCATAATTACATTAACTTACGTGAGCCCTGCGAGGGATGGTATAACAGCCAACAAGATTATTCATGGGAGGTGGTTTAGCCATGACACAACCAAAACTAATGCCCAGTATACTAGGGGCTGTTGATCTTTTGTGGTTAAAAAATAGGCAGCATGGTATTTGTTAAACAAGTATAATGGTTTTGTGAAAAATCAACATACAAGAACACTTACCATGCCAAGAACTATCTT
>JBHNNM010000114.1:0-7505 GCA_048563625.1 Gammaproteobacteria bacterium
TGTTATTTTAATGAACTGACCACTTCATTAAATAATTTACGATAAGGCTGAGCCGCACTTTTTTTATTGGCATAGGCAAGAACCGGATCTCTGTGAACACCCATGCGTTCTATCTCCAGAGAAAACTCAATTATAGTCTTCATAAAGTTGGGATGGCGGCTTTCCATCTCTTTAATTGTCTGCCGATGCAGTTTGTTATTACTTTGTGCCATGGAAAAGAAAGGGCGCAGTTTTTTCTTCTTATAGCCATTATTGTCAAAGAAACGAACTAACTGCTCATAGGTTCGTTCGGATAATGTCGTCGGTATAACTGGAACCAGGATCAGATCAGCCGCATTAAACACATTTTCAGATAACAGGTTAATATTAGGCGGACAATCCAGAATAACCAGATCATATTCATCCTCCAGCAGAGCCAGCATTTCTTTTAAACGCTTTTTTGACTTGCTCATACTGCTGAGCATAATATCGAAGTTTCTGAAAGACAGGTTAGCGGGCAGTATATCCAGATGCTTATAATTAGAACCGCGGATATTTTTTAACAAACGGTTTTTCTGGTTAAAGAAAAAGCCTTTTTTCTGTTTTTTTCCGGGGCCGATTCGAAAATAAAAGGATGAAGCCCCCTGGGGATCCAGGTCAATGAGCAGAGTTTCATTGCCGGCGCGGGCAGAAGCATAGGCCAGGTTAACCGAAGCCGCAGTTTTACCGACTCCGCCTTTTATGCTGTATGAGGCAATTACTTTCATTTTCTGCCTCCTTTTTCTTTTTTGCTGCCTTGTTCAAGTACAAAGGTTTGTTTAAATAAACGCTGGTTTTCTTTATTGGAAAAAACCGCCAGGGCGTCAATACAGCGTTCCCGTTCCTGCTGCTGTATGGTGTGCAGGGAGGAAATTAAACCGCCCAGTGAGGCAATCAGCATAATATCTTTTTTTGATTTATGTTCAATTTCGTCCAGGTAGTTTTCCAGAAATTCAGCCTGTACACTTAAATCATTAAAAATACCCAGGTGATCCTGCAATGCTTTTAAATGACGGCCGGCAATTTTAACCTGCTTTTTATTAAACAGGCTGCCGAAAAAATACAGCAGGTAGCGCAGTTTTTTACAGTCAATTCGAATGTCATGAATATCCTGATCCGGCGTGTCATGGGTAATTTTTGCCGCCGCTTTCTGAATTTTTTTATAACGTTTCTGGATCTTGGTAACTGCCAGATTGATAATCGGCTGTTCACTCAAGTGAGTTTCCAGGGCGGAATAACCGTTTTTAAACCGATCTTCCAGTTCTGTGATTTCCTGTTTGTAAGCCCGGCTGGCCAGCCAGCGGGCAATACGTCTGACCTCAGCGGTACGTGACTGCTCAAAATCATTAAACATGGGCAGCAGACCATCCCTCAGACTGGGCGGCAGCAGAGCCATATAGCGTTCCTTGTCCAGAATAAAAACATCCAGATCACGCAGGTGATTGGTTTCACTGGCCAGGGTACCAAAACGTTGTTTAAGCTCAATAACATCCTGGGGAGGAAAGACTTCCTTTAACTGGGCCACGGCTGCTCTGACCATGCGCAGAGCAACCCGGTAATGATGTAAAAACTCGGTGTCTATATCTTTGATAATTCCGGGTTCGGTCTGGCGTTGTTTGTCTATCATTATAGAAATAATGACGCTGGCCGCTTCTCGGGAAGACATTTGCGGATCCAGATCCAGCCGGGGTTTGATATTAAATGGTTTCGGTGTCACTCCCAGGGCGCTTAACAGAGAATCAATGGGATTGAGCCTGGGCATAAAGCCGCCCAGGCTTTTAATCAGTTCTGACGCCTGTTTACTTTGTGCTTTATAGCCGGTTACCGGGATAAGTCTGGCCATACGGAATACGGCCTTGCGGCTGTTTTCAGGACGGGAAATGGTTATCAGCTGGCAGAAAACCAGAATTTTTCCATCATTGTCCATCAGGTTAAACTGTTCTGTTCTTAACAGGCCTTCATAAACCGGGTACATCGCCCGTAAATCCAGCAGTTTTTTAAGAATATCCCGCTCAGGAGATTCAGCTAACTGCCACCAGAACCGGGTTCTGGCATTAATATCTTCAATGGTATGGGCTTCATCGGGATCCAGAATATCCTCTTCATCAAACCATAAGCTGATCCGCTGGTTATCATGACGCACAGCCAGGATCCTGTGCTCGTACAAAGCCCATTCAAAACTGTCCAGAATGGCCATCTTTTCAAAGGTGTTTTCAACCTGTTTAACAACAAACTCCTGTCCCAGAGTATCCAGAAAGCTTTTTTTGGTCATATTATCCGGCAGTAGATAATGGCTTTGTCGAATTTTGGAAAGTTTCATAATCAGGCTCTGATAATTGTTTTTATAAATTTTGTGAATGATATTACATTTATGTTTCACTATAGCCAAATTAGGGCAATAAATAAAGAAATCAGTCAATTAGCAAAGCTTATTCATGTGTTTGGAGGATAAAATCGGTTATGATTGAATCTAGAGTTAAAGAAGTTATTAGCTGGATTTTTTAAGTGCAGATAAATACAGACAAATTAAATACAGGCCAGATCGATGTCTGGATCTGCCGGGCAGCACAGTGGTTTGAAAAAAAAGAAGTGTTCTTCTCAGAACTACCCCCTGAAGAACAGGAACGGGCATTACGTTTCAAATTTTCAGAACATAAAGACCGTTTTGTTATTTTTCATGGTTTTATGCGCAGGGTTCTGGGTAGCTATCTTGCTGTCGATGCTTCCAGGGTGGTTTTTAAAACGGCTGAAAAAGGCAAACCTTATCTTATCTCACCTGATAATAAGACATGTCCTTTAAATTTTAATCTTAGCCATACAGAAGATATTGCACTGCTTGCGGTTAGTTCCGGGCAGGAAGTGGGCATTGATATTGAAAACAAGCAGCGTACCAGTGACTGGCAGGGGATAGCGCGGCGTTTTTGTACTCCTGAAGAACAGGACGCTCTGTTTTTAATAGAGGACATGGCCGAGCAGAGAGAGGCATTTTATGACTTATGGACTCGCAAAGAAGCCTATATGAAAGTTCTGGGAAGTGGTCTGGCACTGTCACCCACTCAGTTCAGCCTGACGGTCGCACCAAAACCCCCGGCTCTGCTTAATCATCCTAGTAAGGATTACAGACCGCAAAAAAAGGTGATTTTTGAAACCATAAAACTGCCGAAAAATCTGTCAGATTATTGTGCGATTCTGGCGGTGCAGGGCATTTTTACACAATATAAACTGATGGAGCCAGGCAGTTTATAATGGAGATTCATAAAAAATATAGGGTGTAGCATAACCGCTAATCTCAAAATAAAGCTTCTTTTCTCCGGCATCGACTTTTAAATTGAAATTACTGTCCAGATAACCGTAGCCAAAGCGATAATCCCTGGATTCCTTACCTGAAGTGCTTTGAGCGGTGGATAATTTATCAATTTTAATAAATCGCTGTACCAGTTTCTCTCCCATATATATATCCAGAACACCATCAGTACCGGTCCAGTTCTGAATAGAGCGGCTGATCTTATTCTGTGACTCCTGCGTACAACCTCCAAGAACCAGTAAACCCACCACCATCATTGCTAAAACAATCAATTTTATCTTCATATTTTCTACCTGAATTTTAAACCTTAAAACCCTGCACCCGAAAACCAGCTCTTATTTTTCACGGATAGCATAAACACAGGAATGGCAAAATATTACAGCACCAAACTCATATGTGCAGATAATAGAAAAAGCCCCGCTGTAATGGATTACAGAGAGGCTTTTAAAAGTACAATATTTGTTTAAAGAAATAGCAGAATTATTTTCCCAGCTTTTCCTTAATAGCATCAATAACGGCATCACTGGAAGTGGCCTGAACAGTCAGTAACAGACCTTCTTTTTCATAGAAACCGGCCAGAGGTGCAGTTTTTTCATTGTAAACGTCCAGACGGTTACTGATGGCTTCTTCAGTTTCATCATCACGTTGTACTACCGGGCCGCCGCACTTGTCACAAACACCTTCAACTTTAGGCGGGTTAGACTTAACATTATAGATTTCACCACACTTGGTACAGGTACGGCGAGTGGTCAGGCGATCCAGGATAACATCACGGGGTACGTCAATATTGACGACAGCGTCCAGTTCTTCGCCCATGTCGGCCAGTAATTCTTTCAGTGCTTCAGCCTGGGGAATAGTACGTGGGAAACCATCCAGCAGATAGCCGTTTTTGCAGTCGTCTTCTTTCAGGCGATCACGCATAATACCCATGATCAGTTCGTCAGAGACCAGATCACCGGCTTTCATAGCCGCTTCTGCCTGTTTGCCCAGCTCGGTGCCTGCAGCAACAGCCGCACGCAGGATATCACCAGTAGAAATCTGAACAGAACCGTCCATCTTGGTTAATAATTTGGCTACAGTACCTTTACCGGCACCGGGTGCACCTAAAAGAATCAGTTTCATGAATAACTCCTGAAATAATATAAAAACGGAAAAATGTAAAATTTAATCGAGAGAATATACACTTTTTTGAGTAAAAATAATAGTTGCTTTTTGATACATTTTATTAAAATAATGACTGGTTCAGAATTTAAGGAAGCAAAACCATAGCAAAAGCTGCAGATTTAAAAAAAAGGGGCCATTATTGAGCTGGACGGTCAGTTATTACTGGTACGTAATATTGATATGCGCAGCCCGTCATCACGGGGTGCCAATACCCTGTATAAAGTCACCTTTACCAATATCCAGAAAAAACAGAAGGTGGAGCAGACTCTGATCGGCACGGATTTTCTAAAAGAAGCCGACTGCAATCGAACCATGCTGCAGTTTCTGTTTAAAGATGAGCAGTTTTATAATTTTATGGATGTGGAAAATTATAACCAGTATGCTTTGTCGGTTGAGGGTGTAGACGAAGCGGCTGGTTATCTTAAAGACGGTCAGGAAGCTATTTTAGGTATGCTCTATGAGGATAATCTGATTGGTATTGAACTGCCCACCACAGTCAGCCTGAAAGTAGTTGAAACCGCTCCAGGCATTAAGGGAGCCTCGGCCTCCGCCCGCACTAAACCTGCGACCCTGGAAACCGATCTGGTGGTACAGGTGCCGGAATATCTGGAAGAAGGCGAAGTCATTAAAATAAATACTGCAACCGGTAAATTCAGTTCTAGGGCCTGAACATGAGAGGGAATATGTACAGTAGGGGAAACAACAGGGGCTTTTTAATCAGCGGCTTAATATGCCTGGCAGGTATGATTTTTTCCGGTTCTGTATTGGCAGAACAATTGGCAGAAAAAGCGGTTCCATCTGAAACACAACGCAGCATCACCCTGCAATTGCCCCCGAAAAATCTGGCCAGGTGGTATAAACCGGAAAATAAACGCCAGGTGTGGTTACACACCATGTTTCGGCTGCGCCGGGAAATACTGGCCATGCAGGATTATGCAGCAAAAGGGCAGCAGGAAAACTTAAAAAAATGGTCGGATAAATTCATCAAGGATTATCTGTCCATTGCCCGGATGATGCCACAATGGGAAAAATATCTATTCAAAGATAAGCTGGAAATGCTGCAAATAGCCGTAAAAAGCCAGCAAAATAAGCAAATTCCGCTTATTTTAAAGAAGTTGGGTAAAAGCTGTATGCATTGTCATGATGACTATCAGACGATAACCACTTTGTTGTACCGCAGTGCAGATTTTAGTCAGCAGAAAGTGATCAACCGTCAGACTCAGGAAGCAGTGGATTATGATGATGTAATGGGGCATCTGTCCGATGCGGTTAACCGGGTCAATATCGCAATAAAGGATGGTTATTTTGATACGGCACTGGAAAATATTAAACCGGTAAAAGAACAGTTAGCTGCTCTGTCCGGCAGCTGCAGTAACTGTCATAAAAAAGACAATATACCTGTACAGAGAATAATAGGTGCAGCCGATGAATTATTACCTGAACTGGAAGAACAGTTAAAAGCAGGGGATAAAAGCCAGTCCGGCAGGAAACTGGGGGAGTTTGCAGTAAAAATCTGTGCCCGTTGCCATGCTATCCATCGTTTAAGCTCTGATTTAAAATCCATTCTGGAATAAAGCCCTAAGGGCGTTTAATATCGTGTTTTTTATAATCTAAACAGCAAATGTAAGTATTCAGGTAAATATTTTGAGTAAACCTAATATAGAAATACCCATAAACCATGAGCCATCAAAAGAAACCCTAGTTTATACCATTGACAATAAGCTGTATATTAACCTGACAGATCGCTGTACCCTAGCCTGTGAGTTCTGCCCTAAAATTCAGGGCAGTATGGATGTGCATGAATACAATTTATTATTGTCCACTCGTCATCCGGTGGATGAATACAAGGCGGCTATTGGCGATGCTTCTCAGTATGATGAAATTGTATTTTGTGGTTTTGGTGAACCCACCTTACGCCTAAAAGCATTGCTGGAGATAGCCTGCTACTGTAAACAGGCCGGCGTTCCGGTTCGGGTTAATACTGATGGTCTGGGTAACCTGGCCAATAAACACAATATTCTTCCGGAGCTGGCCAAATGTGTGGATGCCCTGTCTGTGTCAATGAATGCTCAGAATGAAGAAGTCTATGATCGTCATTGCGTACCGGCCTTAAAAGGTTCCTATGACAGCATGCTGGAGTTTTTACGTCTGGCACCGGACTATATTCCGAATACCACGGCTACCGCAATTGATGGCCTGGAAGGTGTGGATATTAAAGCCTGTGAGGCTAAGGCAAAAGAACTGGGGGTTAAATTCAGGCGCAGGGTTCTGGATATTGTTGGTTAATTGATGAAGATGCGTAACATAAACTTGGGAGCTGTTACTCATTTTCATGCCGGGTGCTTACCTGAATGGTATTATTTTCATCATATTGAACTAAAAAAGTAATAGGGCGACAGCAGACCTGGCAATCTTCAATATATTCCTGACCATTATAAGTGCAGTCAATTAATACACTGATAAGTTCGCCACAGTAGGGGCATGAAACAGTGATTTCTTCAGGGCGGACTAAATATATATGGAGTTATAATAAAGACGAAACATAACACATATGAGCCTTTAACTGTCAACAGGAATTATTTAATGGGTGTCCGCAAATTCCCGCTTTGAGGAAGATCTTTTGTCCAGAACTGACGCCAGCGTCTGAGTATTTCAACTGATAATGTGGCATCCAGTAATCAATTAATTGTTTCGATGCAAAATTCATCCACTTCTGACTTAAGCAGAAAGATGTGAATAAAAACGACACTGAAATTATGCCATCAATTTTCCTCGGCAATGATCCTGCTAACATTTCTATGGTTTCAAATTATCGCCTCTTAATTCTTTAAGGCAACTCTGAGCGTTTTCAAGCAGTTCTCTAACCTTTGATTGTTGCGTTTCAATACCCTTAAGGCTATTCATAGGTATGATCTTTAGGAATTGAAATGAAGCCAATTTGATGATCAAATAGTTGTTATTCAGGCAATTATTCATCAACAAAAAGGCTTCAAATGAGAAGTACCACATTATCAAAAAA
>JBHNNM010000115.1:0-5718 GCA_048563625.1 Gammaproteobacteria bacterium
TTGCAGCTTACATGAGATATTACAACCTGGAAAGACTACATTCAGCAAATGGTGATCAGTCACCAATTAACTATGAAAATTCTCTAAAAAAAGTGTCCGGTTGGACTTGACCAGTACAGTCCTATCCCGGCAATATGGTTTCACTTAAAGCCCGCTAAAGCTCACTGGCCCTTAATTCTCTTTAAGTTCTTCAGCATAATTATTAATGGAAAAATCACCATCCTGAACCAGAATGCTTTTACTTCCTTCCACTGCACTAATCCTTTACAATAGGAACAGTTTAAAACCATTGGGAACCTGTAAACACCATGAAAACAGAAGTACTTGATATTTTAATGTATCTTTTTGAAACCTATCTGGATGATGAGGATTCCACCATCCCCAGTGAAAAAAGCATTCGCAAGGAACTGAGCAAAATTGGTTTTCAGGATACCAAGGTTACTCAGGCATTTGACTGGCTGGACGATCTGGCCGTACTGAAAGAAAGCTATGAAGAAATAAGTGCTCTGGAAAGTAACAGCATTCGTTTGTACAGCCCTATGGAAACAGACAAATTTGATATCCAGGCCAGAGGTATTCTAATGGATCTGGTGGAATTAACCGTGATCAGCCCCGGCCAGCGTGAAATTATTATTGATAAGGCACTAGCGCTGGATATTCCCCATATTGATGCAGAACAGATGAAATGGGTGGTACTGATGGTACTGTTTAATCTGCCTGATTCTGCCGGCTCTTTTACCTGGCTGCAGGATTTACTCTACGAAGAATCCCCCAGCATTCATTAATATATGTCCTGGCACATACACCTGGCCGCTCAGATTCTCAAAAAAGGCGGCCTGATTGCTTATCCAACCGAAGCTGTTTACGGCCTGGGCTGTCTGGCTCATTTTCACAACACCATTGAACGTTTACTGAAAGTTAAACAACGTCCCGTTGAAAAAGGTCTGATCCTGCTGGCCTCAGACTTATCCCAACTGGATGACTATATCCAGCCCTTACCCCCGGATATTCTGGCCAAAGTACGATACACCTGGCCGGGTCCCATCACCTGGTTACTGCCTGCCAAAAACCATGTACCCGCTCTTATCACCGGTAAGCATGACTCCATTGCTGTGAGGATCTCAGCCCATCCTGTCGTCAATGAATTATGCCGGCGCAGCCAGGCACCATTAATTTCAACCAGCGCCAATCTTAGCGGGAAACCTATGGCTTATTCGGCTTTTGAGGTACGCAGACAGTTCGGCAATCAACTGGATTATATTTTAAATGCCCCCATGGGCAGACAGGATAAACCTTCAAAGATTATTAATGCGTTAAGCGGGCGAGTCATCAGGAGTTAAAATCTGCACTCGACTTTACATCAGTTTATAATTTTATTTGCAGAAATATTATGGCTGTTCTGTACCATGTATTTCTTGCGCTGCTTTGTCAAAGGTAAAAACAGACTTGAGCGGTTGACTTGTTTGTTTTGAAATATATAGTACTTTATTTACTATTAATGCATCTGGAAAATCGGCTCCTTTTAATTTCTTACCTACCTTTACGGCTTGCGCTGCAGCATAGTCGCCTAATGCTCGCCAAATAGTCTGCCCATCTTCAAAAACAATATTTGGTTCTTCAAATAACTTATAAATAGTATTAAGGATCTGTTCCTTATCCAGTTTGTATTTTTTACCTTTTAGAGTCCATACTGTTTCATTGATAACAATATCAGTGACCAATACTTTGTCTGTTCCCATTATTATTTTTTTGGCTTTAGGCGACTGTTCAGTATCATCGTCTAATAAATATCTTAAAAGCACATTGGTATCAATTGCAATCATGTTGAATCAGCACTTTGTAATGATGCTTCATCAGTATAACGCTTATCAGTTTTTATACCTTTGAGAAAACCTGATGCTGAACCAGATGTTTTTTTACAATGGTCAGATGACCATTATTATCAACAAAACACTCGTACTCATCCCCGGGATTAATACCAGCCTGACGACATTGTTCGATTGGCAGGGTAACCTGTCTTTTAGCACTTACTTTAGGCATAGCAACACTCTCTTTACTATTAAAAACATAGGAAAGATTATTAAATTCTTTACTATATGTCAATATGTAAAGAGAACAGGATTGTAAAATTATTTATCATAAGACAGAGTTTGCAGGAGTTTGCACGGAGTTTACAGACACCCACCACATTAAACACTTGTTTATTTGATTATTGTACAAATATATTGCATACTTCATGAAGGCAACCGGTAAAGCAGATTAAAAGGAGTTAATCCAATGCCAACCCCAAGAAAACAGCAAATCAGCCTTTCTGACACCCCCTTTTATCATTGCATCTCCCGCTGTGTCAGACGTACTTTCCTCTGTGGCACTGAAAAGCTACCCAGAAGGATTACAGCCATCGTAAACAATGGATTATCGAACGACTGGCTCTGTTATCAAATACCTTTGCTATTGAAGTCTGTGCTTATGCGGTTATGTCCAATCATTGCCACACCATACTAAAAATTAATGCCCCCCTTGCCCAAAGCTGGTCTGATGAAGAAGTTATACAACGCTGTGAACAGCTCTTTTTAATCCCTACACTGGTGGAGCGTTATCTTAATGGCCTATGTCACTCTGATGCTGAGAAGAACAAAGCTAAGGAAACTATTAGCCTGTTCAGAGAACGATTAATGGATATCAGCTGGTTTATGCGCTGCCTCAATGAGTATATCGCCCGTAAAGCCAATGTCGAAGACCAGTGTACCGGCCGGTTCTGGGAAGGCCGCTTTAAAAGCCAGGCTCTGCTGGATGAGCAGGCCATTCTTAGCTGCATGGTCTATGTTGATTTAAACCTCATCCGTGCTGAACTGTGCGATACCCTGGAGCAATCGGACTACACTTCCATCCAACAGCGTATAGAAGAGTTTAATGCCAAAAAGATATCCTCAAACACACCAGCACCCCGAACATCTTCAGAGATTAAACTTGCTACTTTTACTGGCAACTCACTTAACGAAAACGGTATTGCCTTTAGCCTAACTGACTATCTGGAATTAGCTGACTGGACTGGCCAAATAGTCCGGGAAGATAAACGGGGCTATATCAAGCCTACCACACCGGGAATTCTGCAAAAATTACAACTGGATGAACAAACCTGGATGGATACCGTTCAGGGATTCTCTAAAGGCTTTTATTCCTTTATCGGCCCAGAACAGCAATTAAAATCACTCTGCCAGAAACAGAACAGACACTGGGTTAGGGGCATTAATATCTGCAGAAAATTGTTTAAGCTAAAACAGCCCTTTCCTGTTCCACTTTAAATTGAACCAAAACTATCTTACTTCCTTCCCTCTATTACTAGGAAGACTATCTTCTGCCTGTCATTCAGATTATCATCCATCATCTGTAGATATTAACTATTTTTTTGCAAACATCACTGTATGAATATAATTATTTTGAAGTTTCTTCAATGATATTTTATATCCTGGCTTTTATATAGTGGGTGTCTCCTAATGCCTCAACAAAACACTCATACTCATGCCCGGGATTAATACCAGCCTGTCGACATTATTCAACTGGCAGGGTAACCTGTCTTTTAGCACTTACTTTAGGCATAACAACACTCTCTTTACTATTAGAAACATAGTAAAGATTATTAAATTCTTTACTATATGTCAATATGTAAAGACAATAGGGTTATAAAATTATTTATCATAAGACAGACACAAAAAAGAGGACATAAGGTCCTCTTTTTTGTTTGGCGTGATTTTAAAACGGGGGAGATTACATCATGCCGCCCATTCCTCCCATATCAGGTGCTGCTGGTCCGACTTCCTGAGGGATTTCACTGACCATAGCTTCGGTCGTCAGCATCAGACCGGAGACTGAGGCTGCGTGCTGCAGTGCAGAACGAGTGACTTTGGCTGGGTCCATAATGCCCATTTCAATCATGTCTCCGTAAACACCGGTTGCTGCATTGTAACCGTAATTGCTTTCGCCTTTTTTAACATTGTTAACCACAACGGATGCTTCATCACCGGCATTTAATGCTATCTGACGCATGGGTTCTTCCATGGCACGTTTTGCAATATCAACACCGACACTTTGATCATGGTTAATTGTTTCAACTTCACCAATGTTCTGCAGCGCACGGATAAGGGCTACGCCACCACCCGGTACTACACCTTCTTCAACTGCGGCACGGGTTGCATGCAGAGCATCTTCAACACGGGCTTTCTTCTCTTTCATTTCAACTTCAGTGGATGCACCTACTTTAATGACCGCAACACCGCCGGCTAATTTAGCCACACGTTCCTGAAGTTTTTCCTTGTCATACTCGGAAGTAGTTTCTTCCAGTTGACGACGGATTTGCTCAACACGGGCAGAAATGTCTGCCTGATCACCGCCACCATCAATAATTGTGGTGTTTTCCTTACCAACCTGTACGCGCTTGGCGGTACCCAGGTCATCCAGAGTAACCCCTTCTAGGCTCAGGCCGACTTCTTCAGAGATTACAGTCGCGCCAGTCAGGATAGCAATATCCTGCAGCATGGCTTTACGGCGATCACCGAAACCAGGGGCTTTAACCGCAGTGACTTTAACCACACCGCGCATATTGTTAACCACCAGAGTCGCCAGAGCTTCGCCTTCAATCTCTTCAGCAATTATAAATAATGGCTTACCAGACTTGGCTACGGCTTCCAGTACGGGCAGTAAGTCACGGATATTGGAGATTTTCTTGTCGTGTAACAGGATATAAGGTGATTCCAGATCCGCTGTCATGCTGTCCTGGTTGTTAACAAAGTAAGGTGACAGGTAACCGCGGTCAAACTGCATACCTTCTACTACATCCAGTTCGTTATGCAGAGCAGAACCTTCTTCAACGGTAATAACGCCTTCCTTACCAACTTTTTCCATTGCATCGGCAATGATTTTACCAATGCTTTCATCGGAGTTGGCAGAAATGGAACCGACCTGAGCAATGGCTTCAGAGTCTTTACAGGCCTTGGCCATGCCTTCAATTTCGGCAACGGCTGCATCTACGGCTTTATCAATACCGCGTTTCAGATCCATGGGATTCATACCGGCGGCAACCGCTTTTAAACCTTCGTTCAGGATAGACTGAGCCAGTACGGTAGCCGTAGTGGTACCGTCACCGGCAACATCAGAGGTCTGGGAAGAGACTTCCTTAACCATCTGGGCACCCATGTTTTCAAACTTGTTTTCCAGTTCAATTTCCTTGGCTACGGAGACACCATCTTTAGTAATGGCGGGCGCACCAAAGGCTTTGTCCAGAACGACATTACGGCCTTTCGGGCCTAATGTTACTTTTACTGCATTGGCCAGTGTGTTGACACCGGCAACCATAAGATGACGCGCGTCATCACCAAATTTTACGTCTTTAGCTGGCATGTTTTATACCTCAATAATTCTTTTGTGTTTTAACTTAGCTATATAATTAAGATTAAAGTTAAAAATTAGTTTTCTGGTGAAAAGATTTCTGCAGTGCCTGTTTATTCAAGAACAGCCAGAATGTCTTCTTCACGCATAATCAGTAAAGTTTCATCACCGACTTTAACTTCGTTACCGGAATATTTACCGAAAACAACCTTGTCACCGGCTTTAACTTCCATGGCAATCTGGTCGCCATTAGTGGCTGTACGGCCATTACCAACGGCAACGACTTCACCTTCGGAAGGTTTTTCTGCGGCTGAATCCGGGATGTAGATACCA
>JBHNNM010000115.1:5818-7437 GCA_048563625.1 Gammaproteobacteria bacterium
GTCACCGGCTTTAACTTCCATGGCAATCTGGTCGCCATTAGTGGCTGTACGGCCATTACCAACGGCAACGACTTCACCTTCGGAAGGTTTTTCTGCGGCTGAATCCGGGATGTAGATACCAGCAGCGGTTTTTGTTTCTTCTTCTAGACGTCGCACTACTACGCGATCACCAAGTGGGCGAATATTCACTTTGCTATTTCTCCTTAAGAATTTTTAGCACTCTCCATGGCGGAGTGCTAAATATCGTTGTAAATAAGAATTTTTAGCACTCTCCATGGCGGAGTGCTAAATATCGTTGTAAAAAAAACCGAATACTCTAAAAGAAATCCGGAATCTAATCTTATGTCCTGTAATTTGGGACGGGGTATTTTATTTCAAGTATTTTTTTAAAAAAAAGTTGCAAAAATTTATGAAATTTCTCTTTTTATATTGTAAGTTCCGCCTCAGGAAGGCAATGGCCTATTCCAAAGACGCCGTAAATCCATCCATGGAGGCTTTTCGACAGCATCCATGCTGACGAAACTTTGGAATAGGCCATTGCCTTCCTGAGGCTCGAGTTTAAACGTTCAGGATAGTGTAATAAAATATATTTGGTGTGGAGTGGGGAGAAGAGCAGGTTTGTGCTACCAACATGCCCCTTATTCTTTATCTTCTACCTTGCCTTCAATAATTCTTACCTGCCGGATTTTTGCCTGATTTCTCTCATGTTGCTGTTCGGGAGTCAGATCTTCGTACTCTCCTTCAAAGTAATCGCCCTGGGTTCTGAAGCCGGAGACCTGGGCTCTTAATAAGGAGCTGGCGATTATCTGTTTTGCCAGCCAGCGTCTCAGGGGGGGATCAGTAATAAGAAGCCGATGGTGTCTGTGAAGAAGCCGGGCATGAGCAGGCAGATGGCGGCGAAGAACAGCATGACGCCTTCAAGCATTTCTATGGCTGGAAGCTGGCCCTAGTTCATATTCATCTGGGCTTTCTGCAGGGTGGAAAAGCCCTGTATCCGGATCAGTGTTACGCCTAGTACTGCAGTAAACACTACCATAAGCACGGTCGGGAAAGCGCCGATAATTCCCCCGACTTCTAACAGCAGATAGATTTCTACCAGAGGGATGCCGATAAACAGCAGTAAAAAAAGAATAAAGGGGGCATAGTTATTTTTTAAAACCTGGGGATAAATCAAAAGTTTTTCTGGTTTTGGAAAGTGACTGTTCAGGCGGTACCGCCAGACCTTTTTCCTCCAGAGCCTGTTCAACACGTTTGGCTACAACGGCCAGATTTTTATCTTTGGTTTTTCCTTTAAAAGAGATTGAGGTAAAAGCCACTTTAGGCTGTTTATAATAAGGACTCCAGATAGAATAGTCCGCTTCAACAATACCGGGTACTCTGGTGATTGGACCTTCCCAGTATAAGGCACGCATCACAATGGTTTGAATCAGTTCATTTTGTTTACCATTCAAACGAGCTTCTACCACACCCCAGGCTTCAGGGTTTTTCTTTTTAATACGTTTTCATAGGTATGATCTTTAGGAATTGAAATGAAGCCAATTTGATGATCAAATAGTTGTTATTCAGGCAATTATTCATCAACAAAAAGGCTTCAAATGAGAAGTACCACATTATCAAAA
>JBHNNM010000116.1:0-7379 GCA_048563625.1 Gammaproteobacteria bacterium
CAAGGATTTTATCCACCAGCGGCTGGCCGTCAGAATCTTTAACTCTGAGAATATGACTGGTAATTTCAATCAGATAGGAATTTAATTTACCTTCATTCCAGCGGCTAAATATATCGGCAATAGCATCCACGTCTAGGGACAGACCTTCACGCATAAACTGGTAGGCCTCACAGATTAACTGCATATCACCGTATTCAATGCCGTTATGCACCATTTTAACGTAGTGTCCAGCACCTTCTTCGCCAATCCAGTCACAGCAGGGCTGACCATCCACCTTAGCGGCAATGCTCTGCAGTATATCCTTAACCAGCGGCCAGCCTTCCTTATTGCCGCCGGGCATAATTGAAGGGCCATGCCGGGCACCTTCTTCACCGCCAGAAATACCGGTACCCATATAGATTATTCCCTGCTCCGCCAGAACATTGACCCGGCGGGTAGTATCTGTATAGAGGGAGTTGCCGGCATCCATAATAATATCGCCTTTATCAAGATGCGGAAGCAGCAGTTCAATAAAGTGATCCACCACCTTACCGGCCTTCACCATTAAAATAATTTTACGTGGTGAACTGAGCTGGCTGACAAAGTCTTCTATGGAATGGGTACCGATAATCTGCGTGCCTTTGGCCGGACCATTAATAAAATCATCCACTCTGGATGTGGTACGGTTAAATACGGCCAGACGATAGCCGTGATCATTAATATTCAGGGCCAGATTCTGCCCCATTACTGCCAGTCCAATTAAACCAATATCGGCCTTTTCCATGGTGACTCCAGGTTGGGTTTGTCAGTTGGGGGGGATACTTAATTTTACCTGAAGTTGGTACTAAATATTTTCATATTTGGCTTGGCTGAAGAAAAAAGGGGGGTAAACTTTTTGCTGAACGCTGCTCTTTTTGTAAGACAATCCCTATAATTCCCTCACAATTTAGCATAAATTTTACTTTTTATTAAAAACCACATTGACAAATATAGGGTATATCAGTATATTATTATGAAACTGATTACTGTTCACATGATGTGACAGCAGTTATTTTATACCTCCATCCTCCTTTGGTGGTTTTTTAAAAGGGCGCAGCTCCCCCCCCCCCCCCTTAGTTGCGCCTTCTTTTTTTCTCCCCTCCTCAAATCCAATACTTTTAAAAAGTATTTTTTTATTATCACATTCGTTATCATTTTGAACTGAGTATCAGGAATGGGGTCTGCTATGATGAAGTTTTGACAGCAGGGACGCTGTCGAAAAGCCCCCATGGATGGGTTTACGGCGTCTTCAGCATAGCAGACCCCATTCCTGATACGGATTTATGCCCACCAAAATATTTACACCAATTATTTTGCAAAAAACACTTTTTAAAACCAATAAACTCATGTATAATTTTGTGTTCTTTGAAACAGATGTGTTTTCCGGGAAACTTAATTGGTGAGTTGTTCAGGGGGCACGGTACAAAACACAGGCGCAGTAAAATGAAGACATTTAGTGCGAAGCCAGAAAGCGTACAGCGCGACTGGTATATCGTTGATGCTGAGAACAAAACCCTGGGACGTCTGTCAACAGAAATTGCCAGACGTCTTCGTGGTAAACATAAACCAGAATACACACCTCATGTGGACACCGGTGATTACATTATTGTTATCAATGCCGAAAAAGTCCGCGTGTCAGGTAATAAAAGAACTGATAAAATCTATCATCACCATACCGGTTATCCCGGCGGTCTGAAGAACATCAGTTTTGAAAAGTTGATCGAAAGAGCACCTGAGCGTGTTATTGAGACAGCGGTTAAAGGCATGCTGCCCAAAAACCCACTGGGTCGTGCCATGTATAAAAAAATGAAAGTCTATGCCGGTACTGAGCACCCACATACTGCTCAACAGCCCAAGACATTAGAAGTTTAATCGCAGGAACAGAAGAATTATGACTACTCAATATTATGCAACAGGTCGCCGTAAAAGTTCTTCCGCACGCGTTTATCTGCGTCCGGGCAAAGGCGAAATTACTATTAACAACCGTCCAATCGAAGTATTCTTTGGCCGCGAAACCTCCAGAATGGTGGTTCGTCAACCTCTGGAACTGACCGAATTACTGGACAAGTTTGACATCAAGGTCAATGTTTCCGGCGGCGGTATTACCGGCCAGGCCGGTGCCATCCGTCACGGTATTACCCGTGCCCTGATTGAATACGACGAATCTCTGCGCAGCTCACTACGCAAAGCCGGTTTCGTAACCCGTGATGCCCGTCAGGTTGAACGTAAGAAAATTGGTCTGCACAAAGCACGTAAGCGTCCACAATACTCCAAGCGTTAAAACCTCAGAGTATTTCAAACGTTTATCGTTTATTCCTGCCTGTACTGAAAAAGCCCCTGCGAGAAATCGCCGGGGCTTTTTTTTGCGACTTTAAAAGATGGAGTGGCAATTTTTGTCATAAAAGCTATTGGAAATTACAGTATAGGTTCGGATATTGATATTGCCATTATGGGACAAAACATCAACCATCACACAACCACCCGCCTATCAGCCCTGCCTAATGAAGAACTGCCCCTGCCCTGGTTTTTTTATGTAGTCGATTTTACCCATCTGTCACACCCGGAACTGGAAACACATATTTGTGAGTATGGAAAACGATTTTATTAAAATATACAAATTTTATGGTCTGTGTTATTTTAAAACCAATAACTAACTTTTATTCTTTAATCTCCAATAAACATGCGTCTGTCAGATAACAGTATTAAACTGATTAAAAGCACCGTTGCACAATGGGAACCGGAGGCCCGGGTATATCTGTTCGGTTCCCGTACCGATGATCGGCTGGCGGGAGGGGATATTGACCTGTTAATAGAAACCTCAGAACCGGTTGATAATCCTGCTTTGACTATAGCTAAGCTGTCTGCCAGACTGATCCTGCTTCTGCAGGGGCGCAAGGTGGATATTGTATTGTCTGCCCCCAATCTGGTACAGCACGAAATTCATCGGCAGGCAAAATCAACCGGGATAGCTTTATGAAAATAAACCCTCAAACTAAAGAACGTTTACAGTTTTTGTCCCGGGTAGTTACCAGAGAATGTTCACATCTTGAAAAAACAACACAGCGACTATTTGCCACCCCTTTGACCCTGGAACGCCTGCAAACAATAGAAACTGATGATGACTTATCAGAGCGGGTAGAAGCTTTTGCTTCCCGTTTTTCACGCCTGCAGGATACCTTGGGTGATAAACTATTACCCCAGTTACTATCTGTTCTGGGAGAAAAGCCATCAACAGCCATTGATAATCTGGATAAGGCAGAAAAATTAGGCTGGCTGAATTCAAGTCATGAATGGATGACTATCAGACAATTACGCAACCAGATGATACATGACTATATCGAAGATCTGACGGTATTACAGACAGCACTGCAAACAGCACAGCAAGCCGTACCCATGCTATTAAAAACCACAAAAAACCTGCTTCAGGAATTACAAAAAAGAAACCTCCTGAAATAAAAGCAGTCTCTCATTGACAGTCTTTCAGTAGCAATTAATATTTGCCTTAACCCTTAACCCTTAACCCTTAACCCTTAACCCTTAACCCTTAACCCTTAACCCTTAACCCTTTATTCTTTCTAAACGCTGAACGCTTTACAGTTGCACCAAAACAACAAAAAATCATATATCAAGTTTAACTATCTTATAAACAAAAAGCCCTAAGTTTCTGATTTGGGATTTCAGTTGTTCATTTTTTTCTGTTTTGTTGTGTTGAAACAACAAAAATAACAGAAAATCTTAGCAATTATTGACCTGAAACAAAAAAATGTCGTTTTTTTGAAAAATAGCTGTTGCATTTTGGATAAAAAGAGACTAAATTATAAACCGTCAGTGAAACACTGCTTTAAAAGAAACAATAATATTTGATAGGTGATTCTTTTAGAGCAAAACAAGATTAAATTCTTAACTAAATTTTAAGGAAATGAAAATGAAAAAATTAATTGCTGCTGCTGTAGCTGCTGCTATCATCGCTCCTGCTAGCGTTATGGCTGCTGGACCGACTATTTATGGTAAATTACATCTGTCTATTGACAGCCATGATAACAATGGTTCAAGTAGTGCTGGTACACAATACGATGAGTGGAGCTTACAGTCTAACTCCTCACGTATTGGTGTTAAAGGCTCTGAAGATTTAGGTAATGGTATGAAAGTTGGTTACCTGATCGAGTGGGGCGTTAACATGGATGGTAATGCAAGTTCAAATATGAGTACTCGTAACCGTGCAGTTACTTTATCTGGTGACTGGGGTACTGCTTTAGTTGGTAAATGGGATACACCTTATAAAACTGCTGGCCGTAAAGTAGAAATTTTTACTGATCAGGTTGGTGATATGCGTAATATCAGTGGTGAATACGATGCTGGTAGTGTAGGTCGTGCTGACAATGTTATTGCATATGTAACTCCAAATATGAATGGCTTTAGTGCTACAGTAGCATATGTATTTGATTTAGGTCAGGGTAATCTGAAATCCGGCGGAACTGAGTATTCAGATGATAACTCAGACAATAGTGGATGGTCTTTCAATACAATCTATAATAATGGTCCAATATTAGTGGCATTAGGATATGTAAGCGTAAAGGATGATGGTCAAGTAGCGCGTGCAGATCTGGATGATACATCATCTTGGCGTCTTGGTGGTGCCTATAAGCTTGGTGATTTCAAAGTGGTTGCAAGTTATACAGAATTTGACAGCTTGGGTTGGACTAAAGATAACGATCCTAGTATATGGAGCTTAGGTGGTACTTATACTATGGGTAATAATGTTATTAAGGTTAACTATGCTGACCGTGATAACTCTGGCCTCAAGAGAGCGGATGGAACAAGTTTAAAAGATGGATCAGACATGTGGACTATTGGTTTAGATCATAAGATGTCTAAACGTTCAACAGTATATGCAACTTATTCAACTCAGAGCAATGATAGCGATTCTGCCAGAACTGTTTGGGGTGGTGGTCATGGTTCCAATGGTAGCGCAAAAAATAATGGTGCTCTTGGTGAAGATGCTGATGCATTCTCAGTTGGTATCATCCACAAGTTTTAATTTAAAATCTGAATTAATTTATTCTTAACAGATTAATTAATTTCAGAATTTAATTAAAATAAAAAAAGGGCAATTACTTCGGTAGTTGCCCTTTTTACGTTTTGAGGGTGTAATATTTTTTGTTTACGGACACCCATTATTTAATAAGATACGACTATGAAGTATATTGAAACAACAGTAAAATTTTATGAAGTAAGGAGGGAATGATTTGGTGTGTCTATTATCTCTGACTTTTTGAAACTCTTTTTTTGCTTAACCAGTCTGATGTTTTAGCCATATCTTCCAGGGCTTCAAAACGTTCTTTAGGTGTAAGTTTAAGTGATTGTTTTATCATTAAAATTCGACATCCATCCCAAGTTCCATATTTCCAGTTGGCCTTAATTTTAGTGCTCATTTTTCTTTTCTTCCAGAATATATTTTAAGTGTTGTATGTCGTCGATATCTTTATTTCGAGAAACCTTTTGCTTCATCTTTATTAATGAAGGGAGTGAAATAATATGAACACTTAAGTCAGTTTCCAAGTCAATCATTTCTGAACAGTTGTATTCAGCATCAAAGATAAATGGTTCCGTAATAAAAATATCAAGAGTCGTCTCTGGATGTAAGTCACTGATAAGTGATAAAACCGTCATATTTTTATGTGTGATCCACTGCTCCCGAATTTTAGGGTTAATCACCTCAGATATTGTGACTGGTACTGCTGGTACATAACCAATATTATTCAGGGCTGTTAGAGCCTTTTTTATATTTTCAGGTATTAATTGAATCACAAGATCCAGATCATGTGTAATTCGTTGATAACCGTGGATATTAACTGCAACACCTCCAACAATCAGATATCGGATCTTATTGTCATTAAGTGTTTTTAAAATATTTTTCAGACTAGATATTTTCATTTTTAAATATCATAGACTTAGGGCGTTTATTAAGCAAGTTCTCTTTTTAATACACTTATGATTTCTGCGGTTATGATGAGTTTTGGCCTTCTGATAATGGGAATGTATATTGATAATCTTATACTGGAATAAGATAAAGTTTATTTTTAAATAATTTTCTGCAGTAGTTAATACCTTTTATCCACTTGTTTCCGTGTTTTTTACAGAATTTTTCAATTTGATTTTCTGCTCCAATAACGGAATAAAACTGGCTGGAGAATCCGTGTACGGTATCGTTCCAGGTTTGCTCATCCAGTTTTAGCTGTTCCAGAATTTTTGGTGTATTGGGGGAGATAGAACTTTTTTTATCATTCCTGACTATTCGGCCAGTCCAGTCTGTTAGTTCAATATAATCTTTTAGATCAAAAGGAATACCAGATTTTTTCTGTGAACTGGCAATAAATGTTGCCAGGGGAATAGTTTTTTCATGTTGTTTTTGAGTGAGAGAGTCAATTCGCTGCTTGACAGAAGTGAGCTCTGATTTTTGAAGAGAGTCGCTGATACCTGCTCTGACAGGGTTAAGATCAACATAAACCATACAGGCCAGCAGGGTTTGTTCATTTAACAGTGCCTGTGTTTTAAAGCGCCCTTCCCAGAAACGCCCGGTGCTGCTGTCTTCTGCATTAGCTTTACGGGCTATATATTCATTCAGGCAGCGCATAAACCAGCTTATATCCATTAAGCGAGATTTCCAGGTTTCAATGGCTTCCTGTGCTTTGAGTTTTTTTGCATCGGAATGAGACTGGCCATAAATATATCGTTCGATTAATATGGGAATTTTAAATAATTGTGACCAGCGTTCTACAATATGACTTTCGTTCCATTGTTCAGCTTTATCTGGTCTAATACATAAAACGGTATGTAAGTGGTTGTCCATAATGGCATAAGCATAGATATCAATTGAAAAAATCATGCTTAACTGGCTTAAACGCTCACTTATCCATGTTTTACGGTGCTCATGATTTTTTCCGGAAAAAGTGTCCTGTCCACATAAAAAAGCCCGCCTGACACAACGGGATATACAGTGGTAGTAAGGGGTATCAGACAAACTAATGTGCTGGTATCTGGCTTTTGGCATACAGGAAGCTCCATTTCATGTTTATGCAAGATACAAATATTTTATATGAATAGTGTGCGATAATCAATGTCTGGCAAATTATGGCTATCCTAAATAAAAAACCCTTTTGTCTTCTGGTTTTAATAGAAAGACGAAAAGGGTTGGGTTTCAAGTATAAGATAAATATTATACGTTATGCACTTTATCTATATAGTGATTGGCCGAAAAAGCAGAAAATTAAAACGGAGGGCATCATTAGCAACTGAAATTAGCCTCCAGGCTATGTACTCGTTGACTGCTATTGGCATCTCTCAGCACCCGACAAGCCAAA
>JBHNNM010000117.1:0-7361 GCA_048563625.1 Gammaproteobacteria bacterium
CTAATAAGCGGAATGAATTAATATTCATGAGCTTATTTATAAAAAGCACCCTTCGGGGTGCTTTTTTTTGCCCTGTAATCTGTTAATCTGGATCTGGACCACAATAATCAGACCCGTTTTTCATTAAAATTCTAAATTATTAATTAAATCCTCACTGTATTGAGAATATTTACCAAAAAAGAAACTATAATAAAAATTATTGAAAAAAGTTATTGGAATAAGTTTTAACCACTTTCAGGAGACAAAATGAAACCGTTAATTATCCGTTCAGCTAAATATAAGTATAGTACTTATATTATCATTACTGTTTCTGAGCCAGTTTGCTCAGGCTGAAAAAACAACGGAAATTTATAAGTGGGTAGATAAGGAAGGCTGGGTAGACTATGCGGCCCGCCTAGGTGACAAGAATGCCCAGAAAATGCATCTGGGAAGCCTGATCTTTCATAAACAGTCGACTGCTGATAAAGAGCAACAAAACTAGGAAAAGAATCAGGAACGGGTTAAATTATGCAAAGACTCCCGTGCCACCCTGGAAAAATACAAAAAAGCACCGTTTCTTTATCGTTATGATGAAGAGAAAAAACAAAAGGTTCGCCTGACTGAAGCAGAAGCAAAAGAGGCTTTTATGCAGGCAGAAAAAGATGTCAGCTACTGGTGTACCCCACCCGTATCTGAGACAGAGAAATAAATACCTGAGCAAAACTAAGCAAAGGAAAGCCATTGGATGGCTGGTAATTTAATCAGGCTGTCCGCTTAAAAAGCAGCATAAAAAAGAGCTAAAACTATTATGAATAACAATCTTATACAACCCCATGAACAAGGTTCAAAAATTGCAAAAAAATCAAAAACCACCCTGGCAATCAGTGCTATCTTATTAGGCAGTCTTGCCTTAAGTGCCTGTACTACTATTGATCCCTATACCCGGGAAGAAAAAACCAGTAACGCGGCGAAAGGTACTGCCATTGGAGCCGTCAGTGGTGCAGTTTTAGGGGTGCTTGCCGGTGATAGCAGAAAAGCGACCCTAATCGGTGCCGGTATTGGAGCTCTGGCCGGTGGTGGTATTGGTTATTATATGGACACCCAGGAAGCCAAGCTTCGCCAGGAACTGGAAGCCACCGGTGTCAGTGTCACCCGCAGCGGCAATTCCATTATTCTGAATATGCCGGGTAATATTACTTTTAATACCAATTCCAGTGCCATTTCCGCTAATTTTTACCGGGTCCTGGATTCTGTAGCCAAGGTAATTAATGAGTTTGAAAAAACCTATGTGGATGTCTATGGCCATACAGATAGTGTGGGTGATGCCGCTTATAATATGAGGCTGTCCCAGCAGCGTGCTGATGCCGTGGCAAAATACCTGGAAACCCGCAATGTTCTGCCCCAGCGTATTATGACTAAGGGAATGGGTGAAGATTATCCTATTGCCTCCAATGATACCGCCTATGGTCGTTCGCAGAACCGTCGGGTAGAAATTAAACTGACCCCCATAACTGACTAATTGCCATTTCCCTCTCCCTCCGGGAGAGGGTCAGGGTGAGGGCTATTAACGTTTAGCATTCACCCTTTCCCAGCAACTTCTGCAAATACATTGTTTCCTGTCCAGTAGCACATTTTCCAGCACGGATTTATCCAGAGTTTTCGGCATTGAAAAGCACCAGCATTCCTTAACGCTTGTCCCCGACTTTGCAGTCGCCACTGCACAATGATTCGGCTGACCACATAGAGGACATAACCCAGTCTGTTGATCAGCAGTCATCCGTCAATAAGCCCATAAATAATTTTTAACGCCAGAATAATAAGCAGTATTGAAAAAAAAGCCGGCAAATAAACATAGCCCAGCATTCCCGGCTGGCTGATTATTCCATCAATATTATTTTCCAGGCTGCGCCAGTAAAAACCCAGCGTACCAAACAGGGCTATGGGTAAGCCCAAGGCACTGGAAATGGCCACTGCATTTTGTATAGTAATTCGACTACGGTTAAGAAAGGGTACTGTCATGGTTCCACCGCCAATCCCTACCAGGGAGGAAACCATCCCAATCAGACTGGTTACAGGAAGTGAAGGCAGCTGTGCTTTATGTCGGGGTGACCAGCCCAGCCACATTTTAATACTGACCAGCATTAGAAAACCTGCAAATACCAGCAATAACCATGTTCGGGGAATAAAAGTCACCAGCTATGGCTACATGCGCCTGTAATTCATGGGGAATATTAAAATCCTGATGGCCTGTTAAATAATCAAATACCATCAGAGTGAATGGGACTATGATCAGTCCACCACCTATACCCAGTAAGCCTGCAGCAATGCCGGTAAAAGCGCCAATGGCCATAAAACTGATAATTTCTATTAGCATAAAAGAGTCGGGGGACAGGTCTTAGGTAAGAGGGGTTATAGTTTTTGTATAAAGGTGTTGATGTTCTGAGCCTTTAACTGTGCTTTTACCTGTTCCATTTTTTTCTGGTCAGTGCTAGGGCCGACCCGTACCCGGTACATTTGCTGGTTGTTATTACGGATCACCTGGATATTGGATTCTACGCCTAAAAAGGCCAGCCGGGCCTTCATGGCATCAGCTTTGCTGAGTTCCTTAAAGGCACCGACCTGGAGTTGATACAGCTGATTTGAAAAGACCGGTTTACTGGCAGACGGTTTGGTCTGAGTTGTTTTAGCTGTTTTTGATACAGTTTGACTGCTCTTTGGTCTGGCTGTATTTTTTGGTGCCGTCCGGTATTTGGCTGTGGTATTTTCCGGTCGGATCACTTCCACTTCTCTGTCCGGTAAAACAGTATAAAAATCAAACTGATGTTCTTTAGTATTTTTCTGCTTATGGTCAGATTGTTTTTCAAACTTTGCCTGAGTTTTTACTGTCGTTGTTTCACCCTGCTCCGGCAGTTGATCCAGATGGATCAGAAAGGCTACAAAAGTAGCCAGCAGAACAGCCATAACCGCCCAGGACAAAATTGAGTTTTTATGCTCTGTTTTACGGGTTGCTCCGGATTTTTTCCGGCTGCGTTTGCCAGTTTTTTTGCCTGCCGCCATGATTTACATCTCCTCCGGCGCAGACACACCCAGCAATGCAAGACCATTTTTTAGTACCTGGCGGGTAGCCAGTACCAGCACCAGACGGGCATTACGCAGGGCTGCGTCCTCTACCAGAAACTGGTGGGCGTTATAATAAGTATGCAGGGTATTCGCCAGTTCCCGCAGGTAATGGGTAATTAAATGCGGCTCATGCTGACTGGCCGAAACCAGTACCACTTCCGGATACCTTGCCAGCTGTTGCAGAATGTCATCCTCATGGGATTCCGTCAGTAATGCCAGATTAGCCAGCCCAAGCGCCTGATCAAAATTCAGTTGTTTATCCTTCATCTGCCGGAACACACTACAGATACGGGCATGAGCATACTGGATATAATAAACTGGATTTTCTGAACTTTTGGACTTGGCCAGATCCAGATCAAAATCCAGGTGCTGTTCACACTTGCGCATAACATAAAAGAAACGTGCGGCATCACTACCCACTTCTTCGCGCAGTTCCCGCAGAGTCACAAAAGAACCGCTGCGGGTGGACATCTGCACTTTTTCTCCGCCCCGGTATAAATTAGCAAACTGCACCAGCAGCACATCCAGTGCTTCCGGATCATAGCCCAGAGCCTGCAGAGCCGCTTTTACCCTAGGTACATAGCCGTGATGATCGGCACCCCAGACATCAATAACCTGAGCATAGCCCCGGTCAAACTTATCCATATGATAGGCAATATCCGAGGCAAAATAAGTGGTCTGACCATTATCCCGCTGTACTACCCGATCCTTGTCATCCCCAAAATCCGTAGAGCGGAACCATAGGGCACCGCCTTTTTCATAGACGCGATTATTTTCACGCAGGCGTTCAATACCCTTGTTCACCAGCCCCTTGTCCATAAGGGAACGCTCTGAATACCACTCATCATAATGCACGCCAAAACCCTGCAGGTCTTCACGAATATCATCCAGTATAGAATTCAGCGCCAGTTCAAAGACAAAACGGTAACGGTTATCCCCAAGAAGGGTTTTGGCTTTCTGGATCAGAGCATCAATATGGGCTTCCTTATCACCACCCTGGGGTTCATCCGCCGGCAGATCAGACATCACCGCATCGGCATCTGCCAGATAGGTATCACCATGTTCGCGGATCAGTTCAGCCACAATATCACGGATATAATCGCCTTTATAGCCATTAGCGGGAAAGACAATGGCAACCTGATACTGCTCCAGATAACGCAGCCAAACTGAAGTGGCCAGAATATCCATCTGCCGGCCGGCATCATTGACATAGTATTCCCGATGCACCTTATACCCAATAGCCTCCAGCAGATTGGCCAGAGTCGCACCATAAGCTGCACCACGACCGTGTCCCACATGCAGCGGCCCGGTGGGATTAGCCGATACAAACTCAACCTGTACTGCCTGCCCAGCCCCCTTATCCGAACAGCCGAATTGATCGCCCTGCTCCAGCACCTGGTTGACCACACTTAAACGTGAATCACTGCTGACAAAAAAGTTGATAAAACCGGGGCCGGCAATATCGACTTTTTCCACAAAATCATTTTCCGGCAGAGCATCTACAATAAGCTGGGCTATTTCACGGGGATTTTTGCGAGCCGGTTTGGCCAGCATCATGGCGACATTGGCTGCAAAATCACCATGGTTTTTATCACGGGTTCGATCAATTTTTATAACCGGTATTTCAACACTTAGAGAACCATTGTCTATTAAAACCCGAATAGCATCGCTAAGCAGTGTCTGCAGTTTATCTTTCAAGGTCAGGATCCTGTTTTTCGATATTGAAAACCCGTTATTTTAACCTTTAAAGCTTAAAAGAACAAAAATTACTTCAAACTCTGCTAATACAGATCCTGGGGATCAATATCAATCGACCAGCGCACTCTCTGGGCGGCTTTGTTCTGCTCTACACCATAAATTAACTCATTTAAGATAATATGTAGAGCCTTTCGTTCGGTACTCTGAATTAACAACTGTCCCCTGAACTTTCCTGCCCGTTTTTCCATGGGTGCAGGCACAGGGCCCAGAAACTGGATATTATTTAATTGTGCGGAAGACTGCTGAATGGCACTCATACCATGCAGACAGTATTCCAGAAAACTTTGATAGTGTTCCGGACGATTAGATTCAGCCCGTATTAATGCCTGCCAGGCATAAGGAGGCATCTGTAATTCTTTACGTTCCTGCAAAACCTTTTGGGCAAAGCCGGAATAACCGGACTGTAACAGGACATTAAGCATTTCATCTTCCGGATGAGAGGTCTGCAGAACCACCTGGCCTTTTTTTTCCGCCCGCCCAGCACGACCAGAAACCTGTACAATCAGCTGTGCCAGCCGTTCCGGGGCACGGAAATCTACGGAGTAAAGTCCCTGATCAATATCCAGAATGGCCACCAGGGTAACATTAGGAAAGTGATGTCCCTTGGCCAGCATCTGGGTGCCGATAAGGATCTGTTTCTGCCCGTCTTTTACCGATTCCAGTAAATCCTGCAGGGCATTTTTTCTCGATGTGGTATCCCGGTCAATGCGCACCACCTCAATATCCGGGAACAATGTTCTGACGGTTTTTTCTACCCGTTCGGTACCTACACCCAGACAGGATAATTCACTATTACCGCATTGCGGACATTGCAGCGGTAGTGACTGCTCACTCTGGCAGTGGTGGCAGCGTAACATATTACGCTGGTAGTGATAGGTCAGCCGGGCATCACAGCGGTGGCAGTGACTGATCCAGCCGCATTTATTACACAATAGCACCGGGGCATAGCCTCTGCGGTTCTGAAACAATAACACCTGATTGTTTTTTTCCAGATGCTGCTGCATCAGCTCTATTAGAGTCCGGCTTAAGCCATGCTGTAAAGTCTGCCCCCGCACATCAATTAAGTGCACCTCGGGCGAACGGGCCCCACCTGCTCTCTGGCGCAATTTAAGCTGTGCCATTTTCTTCTGCCGGCATAAATAAAGAGATTCCATGGATGGCGTGGCTGAACCCAGAATAACAGGAATATCTGCCTGACTGGCACGCATCAAAGCCACGTCCTTTGCTGAATAGCGAATGCCGTCCTGCTGTTTAAAGGACATATCATGTTCTTCATCAATAATAATGGCGCCCAGTTCAGGCATGGGGGTAAATACGGCAGAGCGGGTACCTATTAAAATACGAATTTTGCCATTACCGGCCTGCTGCCAGATTTTCATACGTTCAGTATTATTAAGCCCGGAATGCAGGGTGGCAATCGTGACATGAAAGCGCTGTTCAAAACGATATATTAACTGCGGTGTCAGACCAATTTCCGGCACCAGCACCAGAATCTGCCGACTCCGTTCCAGTTGCCGGGCAATAAAAGCCAGATAGACTTCGGTTTTTCCGCTGCCGGTAATACCGTCCAGCAAGGTGGCCTGGTAAGACTCACTATGAGCATTTAAAACCTCTACCGCCTGCTGTTGCTCCATATTAAGTGACAGGCCTGGAACTCGATTAATTTCAGTCAGCCCGGTATTTTTAACCGCAGAAGATAACCCGGTATCAGATTTTTTAAAATATTCTTCCACCCATTGTTTGTTAATGAGTGTTTTCAGGGCAGACTGCCATTGTCCTTCCTGTTCATGGGCTAATTGTTCCCGACTAACCCCCTGCTCCGATATTTTTAATCGCTCCAGAATACTGCGCTGACGCACCGCCCGCTTTAAACTATCCCAGTCAACCTGTTTGCCTGTTTCAGTCAGGCGGTACAGGCATTGCACTGCCTCCAGCGCCTCTGCTTTTTTTCGGTAATGCACCGGCAATGCGGTCTGGAATACCTCACCTATAGGATGGTGGTAATAGGAAGCGACCCAGTCCAGTAAACGCATAATATCAGCCGGTAAAATGGGCTGATCATCCAGAATTTTTTCAATAGGTCTGAGTTTTTTGGGATCTATATCAGAATGGTCAGACAAGCCCAGTACAATAGCAATTTTTTTTGTCCGTCCAAAGGAGATTAATACCCGTTGACCGGGCAGTATGGAGTCTGGATTTATGGAATCAGATAACAGATAATCAAATTTTCGGCGCAGCGGTGTTGGTACGGCGACCTGAACAATGACGGGGTTCTTTTCTGGCATTCAATCTCTTATAGGTAGTATCTATACAACATCAGTATAATTTAAATTCTGTCTAACCAGATACGGTAACTTTAAACTTAATTAATCACTTACTATGACTCACTGGCAACCCATCAGCACACATATTAGCGAAAGTCTGGGTAAAAACTTTCAGATACAGCAGCACAGCAGTATTGGCGGCGGCAGCATAAATTCCGCCTATAAAGTCAGCGGTACAGA
>JBHNNM010000118.1:0-7359 GCA_048563625.1 Gammaproteobacteria bacterium
AGCAGAGCATGTTCTATTTTGGACAAAATCTCACTCATTAAAGCGGAGAACAACCAAAAAATACATAGTGATATTACAGCAAAAATTGGGGTAATTCCTAGGTTTTATTTCCTGCTGTTTTTTCAGGCCCCAGCCAGCTTTCCAATTACCGGGCTTAAATATTCTATTGCCTGATGAACATTGTCATTATCTTCCGTAGACAGCCAGAGTCCATCCTGTTCCCGGCGCAGCAAGGTCATCTGTCGTTTGGCAAACTGCCGGGTAATGGTTATTGCACGTTCAATCATTTCTTCCCGGGTCATTTTACCTTCCAGGTATTCCCAGACCTGTCGGTAACCCACAACCCGCATAGAGGGCATGGAAAGGTCCAGATCGCCCCGCTGATAGAACTGCTGTACTTCTTCAATAAAACCCTGCTCAATCATTTGCTGAAAACGCAGGGCAATACGTTCACGCAATAGTTCTCTTGAACGCGGAGCAATAACTATCTTATGGTTTTCAAAAGGCAGGGCCTCAGCCTGACTGGCCTGCTGTAACTGACTCATGGTCTGACCGGTGATCTGGCAAACTTCCAGTGCCCTTTGCACCCTTTGCGGATCATTAGGATGAATCTTTCTGGCGCTGTCCGGGTCAATTTCAGACAGACGGTCATGCATGTATTGTTTCCCCATCTGCTGCATCTGGGCATCAAGCTGGGCACGAATGGCTTCATCGGCAGCAGGTAATTCTGAAATACCATACAGCAGACTGCGGTGATACAGCATGGTTCCACCCACCAGCAGAGGAATTTTATTCTGCTGGTGAATCTCAGCTATGGCTGCTAGGGCATCCTTTCGAAACTGAGCCGTGGAATAGGACTGTGCCGGATCCAGAAAATCTATCAGGCGATGGGGCGCCTGCTGTAATTCTTCTGCCGTAGGTTTTGCTGTGCCGATATCCATATCCTTATACACCAGGGCAGAATCTACGCTGATAATCTCAAAGGGATACTGCTCTACCAGCTTAATAGCCAGATCGGTTTTTCCCGATGCGGTGGGTCCCATAATAAAGACCACGGGGCGCTGTTGTTCAGGCAATTGTGACAGGGGCTGATTCATGAATTATTAAATAAAGCACTCAGCTTATCCTTATCAAGGATGAGCCATAAGGGTTGTTTATTCCATAAAGGTACGGGTGAAGATTGTTTAACCATACCGGCTAATGTTGTTAATAACTGATTCTGTTCAGCAAGACTTAAGCTTGTTGTCTGCAGAGTATTCAGCAGTATTTTTGTTGCAGCAGAAATATCCGGTTTGTTTTCTTCAGCCTGAAAATTTTTCTGCTCCTTTAACCATGCCGATAGCGCTTCAAGCATTTTTTCCAGGTTAAATGTACAGCCCGGTATGCCCTGCAGATCCGGTAAGGAACGAACCATCAATGAATCATCTGCAATCTGGCCGATTTCCAGGCCCCATTGTTCCAGTGCTTTCTGAACGTTTATTAAGTCATCAACCTGCCGGGATTTAAGCACTATGGTCTGTGGGATAAGCAACTGGGTTCGTTCACCTGCTGTAAAAACATGCTGCAGAATATACTGCTGTACCGGCTTAACCTGGAAAAGGTAGAGTTGCGGTTCATCAGCCTGAGCCCTGTTCTGGCTCAGTATAAAACCCGGTATTAAAACATCCAGGCATGTACCAAAAAAGTTCTGATTTTCAGCTGCTGATGTCTGACCTGAATCATTCTGCTGTGTCGGGTTCTGATACAGCTTCTGCATACCCTCCAGATGTTCTGCTACATCTTTACGGGATAAGGCAGAAGAACCTTTTTGATAAGGTACTGATGAATAAGGATTATGATAAACCGTTTTGTCTCTGTCTGAATGTAGAGATGCTGTATTATTTTCACTACTACCTGTAATAACAGGCTCTTTGTCTGCTGAGGACTGTTGGTCTGCTGAAGTCTCTTTACTGGCTGAGGGCTCTCCATAGGCTGAGGGCTCTAAAACCCCGTGCAACGCACTGTAAATAAAATCATGGACCAAGCGGGTCTGACGGAAGCGGACCTCGTGCTTGGTTGGGTGTACATTAACATCCACCTGTCCCGGATCAATTTCCAGATACAGCAGGTAAGACAGATAACTGTCCGGCGGTAGTAATTCCTGACAGGCCTGACGCAGGGCATGATTGACTAGTTTGTCACGGATAAAACGGCCGTTAACATAAAAATACTGCCAGTCGGGCTGGCTGCGATGCCAGTGCGGTTTACTGACCCAGCCCCATAAGCGGATAGTGCCCATTTGACTGAAATGGTTGGAACTGAGATCAATTCGGTAACTATTGGCCAGAAATTCGCTACTGAACAGGCGGCCAATGCGCGATTCAATGGCTTTTGAGGTTTCAGCTGCAGGTAAATTACGGATGACTTTTTTATTATGAGAAAGTTTAAACCCAATATCAAAACGACTTAAGGCAATACGTTTAAATACATCATCAATGTGTTTGAATTCTGTTTTAACCGTACGCATAAATTTACGCCGGGCGGGCGTATTAAAAAAAAGATCCCGGACTTCTACAATGGTGCCTGTTGAACCAGCTACCGGTTCCGGTTCTGCCAGGTAGTTGGCAAAGTCGGTATCAGTGCCAGTATTAATCCGCCAGGCCTGTGCCTGCTGTTCCGGTTTGCTTTGAATGGAGAGGCGGGAAACAGCACTGATACTGGCCAGGGCTTCACCGCGAAAGCCCAGACTGGCAATATGTTCCAGTTCATTCAGTGTGCTGAGTTTACTGGTTGCATGGCGGGAAACCGCCAAAGCCAGTTCCGCTTTACTGATGCCGACACCGTCATCTATAACCCGGATCAGGGAGCTGCCGCCTCGATCAATATCTATCTGAATTTGCTGACTACTCGCATCAATGGCATTTTCCAGTAATTCTTTAACCACAGAAGCCGGACGTTCAACCACTTCGCCGGCGGCAATCTGGTTGGCCAGCTGTAAACTAAGGGGTTTAATACAGGGGGTAGTAACGCTAAAACTCCATTTATTGCCAGTTAAGTTCTGAGTAGTTACCGGTAGTTTACCTTAAATAACAGACACAAGGAATCAAGATCGGGGGATGCTTAAAACCTTGCCTACATACAGGGTATTATTTTTCAGCCTGTTGACCCGCTTGATTGAAGAGACACTGACCTGGTAGCGTTTGGAAATGGCTGACAGGGTATCCCCACGAACCACTTTATGAGTACGCTTTTTCTTCAGGGAATTGGTGGTCAGCCTGATCATATCCTGAGGATTGAGCGGTCTATCCTTTGCATACACAGTGCCCGGTACGGGATATTGTTTAAAATAACTGTCCACACCGGTCAGGATCGCACTGGCCAGTTTCTTCTGATAGGAGGAACTGCGTAGCAGGCGTTCTTCTTTAGGATTGGAAATAAAACCGGTTTCAACCAGTAATGAAGGAATATCCGGCGATTTTAAAACCACAAAACCAGCCCGTTCTACTTTATGTTTATGGGTATTGCCTACGGTTTTCAGGCGGGACAGAACCCGGCTTGCGACACTGCTGCTGGCTTCAATAGTGGCTGTCTGGGATAAGTCCAGCAGCATTTTTGCCAACATATCATCTTTATCATCCAGACTGACACCACCCACTAAATCCGCCTCGTTTTCCTTTTTTGCCAGCCATTTGGCCGCTTCACTGGTCGCTCCGCGGGAAGACAGAATAAAGACTGAGGCTCCTCTGGCTTTGGGATTTCTAAAGGCATCGGCGTGGATAGAAATAAAAATATCGGCATTCAGTTTGCGGGCTTTACGGGTACGTCCGCGCAGACTGATATAATAATCACCGTCACGGATCATGACGGCTTTCATACCCGGTTTACGGTTAATCATGTCCCGCAATTTGCGGGCAATCTGCAGGACGACGTGTTTTTCCTTAGTCCCCCGGGGACCGGCAGCACCGGGGTCATCCCCCCCATGACCGGCATCAATAGCCACAATTAAATCACGTTTTCTGGATGAATTAACGCTTTTAACAATTCGAGGTGCATTACTTTTTTTATTGTCCGTTTCTTTTTCAAGATCAATGACCAGACGATAACCGTATTTTTTATTGGGTTTAAGCAGGAAACTTTTGGGATAAACCTTATGTTTCAGATCCAGCACCATGCGCAGAGTATTGTTTTTTTTCTGTGCGGTACGAATATCACTGATAGAACCCGATTTATAATTCAGACTGGGCAGAGGGCCGGATAATCTGGCTCCGCTAATATCAATAACCACCCGTTCAGGATTAGACAGGGAACTCAGGCGATGTTCTACCCCCCGGTTTAAGTCAATAACCAGACGGGTTGAATCGGGAGACGCCCACATACGCACGCCGTTTACTTTGGCAATAGCGGCATAAACATCGACTGAAAAAAACAGGACAGCCATACAAAGGAAAAAGCGGGCAATAAACTGCTGTCTGATGGCCGTTATTGTTATTTTAAATATACTCATAATTCTTACCCCGCCTTTCATTAAACCGCAGCCTGCTCAGAGGCTTAATGCCAGCCTGGAAACTATTGCCTTACCAAGTTCCGATTCCGCCCGCAACTCAATCTCCCGTCCCTGTTTCTGATGAGTGATTTTAATTAACAAATCCGCTTTGGGTAATACACCCTCACCTTTTGCAGGCCATTCTATCAATGCAATGGCCTGACCATCCAGATAATCCCGAATTCCCAGATATTCCAGCTCTTCCGGATCCTCGAGCCGATATAAATCAAAATGATAAACTTTTTGCAGCTGTCTGGTCTTGCTGCTCTTTAAGTTTACACCAGATTTATCAGTTTTTGAAATACTTAGAGGATCTATCCGATCATTCTGTTTAAGTTCTACCTGTAACTGATTGTAATCATATAATTTATTATAATCAAGGGCGTAGGGCTCAACAACGGTAAAAGTTGGACTTTTTACGGCTCCCCGGTGTCCACAGGCTCTTAAAAATCCTCTGACCAGAGTGGTTTTCCCGGCGCCCAGATCACCATCAAGATAAATAATGGTACCGGGGTGAACCCGTGCTGCCAGTTGAGCCCCCAGATCGATCATGGCGGACTCATCGGGAAGAAAAGCGGTTAATGAGGATTCTTTGTTATACTGTGAATTCGACATAAAAAATAATGCCCTCACCCTAGCCCTCTCCTAGGGGGAGAGGGAATAAATAGATGAATGACCGGGTATAGTTTGTTCTGCTAATTAAAGACACCTATTGTATTGAATGAAAGCACAAAATAACACTGATAATTTCAGCCCTGAGGAACTGCATGAACTGGCTCAGACCATAAAACTCTGGGCTAAAGAGCTGGGCTTTCAGGCTACAGGTATAACCGATACGGACTTAACCATTGCTGAACAACGCTTTAATCACTGGCTGGAGCAGCAGATGCATGGTGAAATGGCCTATATGTCCCGTCACGGCAGCAAACGCACCCGGCCAGCCGAACTGGAACAGGGTACCCTGAGTATTATTTGTGTACGGATGGATTATTTTCCGAAAGATCCGGAACATGCCATAGACTTACTTGAACAGGCTGAAAAAGGCTATATTGCCCGCTACAGCCTGGGACGGGATTATCACAAAGTGGTAAAAAAACGTCTGCAGAAACTGGCCTCCCGCCTAGAGCAGAAAATCGGGCCCTTTGGCTACCGGGTTTTTACCGACAGCGCTCCGGTACTGGAAAAACCGCTGGCAGAAAAAGCCGGACTGGGCTGGATAGGCAAGCATTCCAACGTGTTACAGGAAAAAACCGGTTCCTGGTTTTTTTTAGGTGAAATATTTACCAACCTGCCCCTGCCCATTGATACCCCTGCTGTAAACCACTGCGGCAACTGTACTAAATGCATGGATGCCTGCCCGACTCAGGCTATTGTGGAACCTTATATTGTGGATTCCCGCTTATGTATTTCCTACCTGACCATTGAATCCCGATCAGCCATTCCAGAACCCTTACGTCCGCTAATGGGCAACCGGATATACGGCTGTGATGACTGTCAGCTGTTCTGTCCCTGGAACCGGTTTTCTCAGCAGACCGCTGAAAGCGATTATTTTGCCCGGGGCGACCTGGCCAGTCCGCACTTACTGGACTTATTTGCCTGGAGCGAAGAACAGTTTCTAAAAAGCACCGAGGGTACTGCCATTCGTCGTATCGGCCATGAGTCCTGGTTAAGAAATATTGCGGTGGCTCTGGGCAACTGCCTGGCCGAAAAACCTGAAAATCAGGCTGATATTATTCAGGCTCTGAAAAATAAACAAACCGCTTCTGCCATGGTTCAGGATCACATTGACTGGGCGTTAAAACAGGTTCAATAAATGGCTAAAATACTCTGCACAGGAATTGCCACCGTTGATATTATCAATGAGCTTGCAAGCTATCCCGAAGAAGATGATGAAGTTCGTATTCTGTCTCAGTCCATTACCCGCGGCGGCAATGCTACCAATACGGCAGTGGTTCTCTCTAACCTTGGCCATCAGTGTTTCTGGGCAGGAACCTGTGTAACACCTCTTGCAGAAGAGAATTCTGGTGATCAGGACAGCCAGATTATTATTGATGACCTGCAACAGCACCAGGTTAATACTCAATATGTCGAGTTTCTAAGCAAGGGAAAAGTGCCTACATCTTATATCAGCCTGAGCCGTGCCACAGGCTCCAGAACTATCTGCCATTACAGGGATCTGGCTGAATACTCTTTTGAAGCCTTTAAACAGCTTCCCCTGGAAAATTTTGACTGGTTTCACTTTGAAGGCAGAAATATTAAACACACCCAGAAAATGATGCAATTGTGCAGGAAACGTTTGCCAAAAGTCAGTATTTCTCTGGAGATTGAGAAAATCAGAGATAATATCGAAACTCTGATCCCTTATGCAGATATGGTGTTATTTTCAAAACAATATGCCCAAAACAGCAAAACCCCGGATGCCCGTTCTTTTTGCCTGGAGAAGAAACGCCAATACCCGCAAGCGCTTATTGTATGTGCCTGGGGTAAAGCCGGTGCAGGGGCGGCATTTAAGCAGAACTTTTACTGGCAGGATGGTTTCAGTGTAAATACAGTGGATTCATTGGGGGCCGGTGATGTTTTTAATGCGGCAATGATTCATCAGCAGCTTAAACAGCAGTCATTAACACAAAGCCTGCTGTATGCCTGTAGGAAAGCTGCAGAAAAATGTACGAAAAAAGGTTTAATCACTTGAAAAAAAGCAAAAAAAGGTTATTTTTCGGCTCTTCTCCGCTCTGATGAGTGAAGAAAGATGCTAATACTCACAAAACCTGTTGAAATATAAAGCTTCTGACAGTTTTATAAGCAATAGGTAATATGAGTATCAACATCTCACCCAC
>JBHNNM010000119.1:0-7357 GCA_048563625.1 Gammaproteobacteria bacterium
GACAATGCCCATCAGAAATTGGAAAGCAGCAATGTATCGATTTATAATCGAGTTTGAGGAGCAGTTGGCTCCTTATATTTAAATAAGAGCGGATACACAGTTTAATTTACACTGTCTTAATATATTCTAACTCGTTTAGATTTATTTACTGCTGCCATTTTTAATAGCCCTGAGGATCACAAACTTGTTGTTTGTGGACACTAAAGTCTGGTTGCCGAACAGTTTTTTCAGTTTGGTGTGATAAGCCAGGTAGCGGTTACCCACTATCCAGAGTTCTCCCCCACTTTTTAATACTCTTCTGGACTGTACAAACATCTGCCAGGCAATAACATCACCCACAACATGCTGTTGATGAAACGGCGTATTACACAGGATCAGATCTGCCTGCTCAGAGGCAAAAGATTCCAGAATATTAGTGCTGATAAAATGAAACCCTGGTCTATCACCCAGATTATTCTGCAGGGTCATTCTGGCTGACTCAACTGCCATATAAGACTCATCTACCGCATAAATATTCGCCTGAGGATAACATTGAGCGGCCTTTAAACTGAGCACACTATTTCCACAACCCAGATCAATAATACTCTCTGGTTCCGGAGTGAGTTTTTCCGGAAAATTTTGCAGAAAAAACCGGCTGCCAATATCCAGCTGTTTACGCGAGAATACATTACTCAGACCAAAGATTCTGCTGCCGTCTTCCAGAGTATATTGCAGATAGTTATTATCACTATCTTTTAAGCCGACCTGCAGAGGCGCTTTAAGCAGAATCAGCCGGGCTTTTTTCCAGGCCAGGGAAGCCTCAGCATCGGCAAACAAATTTTTCAGTGTGTTTATTATGGAACGCTGCAGGTTTTTAGCCATAACCGCCCCGATAATACGGCTGTTTTCGTTAATATGGCCAGCCAGGCCAGCCATCTGCTGCTGTAGAAAAGCAGAGGTTTTAGGTACCTTGAATAACACCAGGTCATAATGTCTGTTCAGAGCTTCGGTACTTTTTATAAACTGTATCTGCTGCAGAAACTGCGGACAGTTAGCCTGAATATTAGTTTTTATAGCCTGATGACTGACAAAAGAATCACTTTGAGTATCACAGCCGTACTGAGCAAGGCTGACGGTCAGGGCACCGAAATCATCATTAAGGATTAGAATACTGGCCTGAGTGAGTTCCTCTGCTGTCATCTGCTCATTAAGGTAGTTCAACAGATAAGTATCAGCGCTGTTCCAGGCCTGCAGGTTTTTATCCTGATCCGGAATACGTTTAAGGTGAAATGAGCCAAAAGGATTGACATACTCAGACATCAGTCAATCACCTTTTTTCCCTTAATGCCCAGTTCCTGGATCCCTCTGGCTCGACTGACAAGGTTAGCATTACCACTGACCAGACGATTATGTGCCGTGGTATAGGAGCTTTTTGCCTTATCCAGACAAACCCCGATATTTTCCAGTTCTTCCACAAATAATGAGAACTTGTCGAGCATATCCCCGGCCCGGCGGGCAATTTCTTCCGCATTGGACTGCTGACGGTCATAGCGCCAGAAATTTTCAATGGTACGCACCGTTGCCAGCAGAGTCGTCGCACTGACCAGAATGATCTTTTTCTTAAAGGCTTCAAAAATCATTTCCGGTTCTTCATTTATGGCCAGCATCAGAGCCTGTTCAACCGGCACAAACAATATCACAAAATCCTGTGACTGCAGACCTTCCAGAGAGGCATAGTCTTTTTCAGACAGCAGCCGGATATGGTTTTTAAGTGAAGCAACATGCTGTTTTAAGGCTTCCTGCCTGTCATTATCTTCCACTGCCGCCGCATATTGAGTATAGGCTTTTAAGGATACCTTGGAGTCAATAATCACCGATTTCTGATCCGGCAGCTCTATCACCACGTCCGGACGGAACAGCTTATTGTTTTCGTCCCGGTAACTCGGCTGTATATGGTATTCGAAATCCTTTCTCAGGCCGCTGTTTTCCAGCAGATTTTCCAGGATCATTTCACCCCAGTTACCCTGAAACTTAACATCGCCCTGTAAAGCCCGGGTCAGATTTTCGGTATCTTCACTGACTTTCTGATTAAGACTGGACAGCTGTTTAACCTGTTCAGACAGACTGACTCTGTCTCTGGAATCCAGCTCGTGGATCTGTTCCACCTTACGTTTAAACTCGCTGAACTGTTCCTTAAAGGGCATTAATAGCTGGGTAAGCTCCTGCTGACTGGCCTGCTTAAGTGTCTGACTATTTTCATTAAATATTTTATTGCCCAGATGTTCAAACTGCTGAGTAAGCTGTTCTTTTGAGTGTTCCAGATTTTCAATCACCAGTCGGCTGGCTTTAATCTGTTCTTCTGCCTTGATACGGGTTTCTGACAGATCCTGTCGGCATTGCTGGTACTGAGCCTGTAAATCCTGGTATTGCTGTGCTGACTTTTTTAGCTCATCTCTGTAGTCATTAATCTGTGCCGCCAGGGTTGCATAAATACCTTTCAGTTCATGCAGCTGGTTAAGCTCGTCAATTTTTTTTACTAACAGTCGTTCTCTGTCCTGCAACTGATCACGCAGCAGATCCAGTTCATTTTCCAGGTTTTCAATATCCAGCTGCAGTAACTGCTGCTGGCTGTCATTTTGCACTTTAAGCTGACTGGCTAATAACTCAATAGCCTGTGCCTTTTGCTGACGAAAATAAAACCACAGGATAATAAAGGCTAGTAACAGCCCCATACCAAAAGCCAGAGCCAGATGTATTTGTTGTTGGTCAATCTGCATATATAACAGGCTCGTTAGTTTATTCTATTGGATTAGATGAGTGTTAACGTCTGGATGCAACCAGTGATTTAAACAGACTGGAGAGCAGGTAAACCACACCGGCAACCAGAATAATCGTGGCACCGGCCGGCAGATCTGGCTCATAGGAAAGATACAGCCCGCTGCTGGTAAACAGGCTTCCCAGTAATACCGCCAGCAGCATCATGGCACCAATAGACTGTACATATTGTCTGGCTATGGCTGCCGGCAGGGTTAACAGGGCAATCACCAGGATCAGACCAACAACCTGAATCAGTAATACCACAGTAATAGCCACCAGACAGAGCAGCAGCAGATAAAACAGGTTAACGTGTACACCACGAACTGTTGCAAACTCAATATCAAAAGAAATGGCAATAAGCTGTTTATAAAACAATACGACAAAAGCAAGAGTAATCAAATCCATAAACAGCATAATATACAGCTGCTCCCTGGAAATAATCAGGATATTACCAAACAGGAAAGACATTAAGTTGACATTATAACCATCAGACTTGCTGATAAAAATAATACCGATAGCCATACCGACTGCCCAAATAGCGCCGATAGCCGTATCTTCCTGGTGCCGCCATTTCAGTTTAATAATGCCAATAATAACGGCAGCCAGTAGTGCTGAAATAATAGCGGCAATAAAGGGGTCATAACTCAGATAATAGGCAATCCCCATACCTCCCAGCACCGAATGGGCAATACCGCCGGCCATATATCCAATACGGTTAACCACCACAAAGCTGCCGGTCAGACCGCAGCCAATACTGGCCAGAATACCGCCTAATAAAGCATTCTGTAGAAAACTCTGGGTCATCAGGGTATTTAAAAAATCCATTATGCTGATTTTTCCACTTAAGTTATCCGCCTAATGTGAATGAAGATGATGAATTTCACTGACATGATCACCATAAAGTGCGTGAATCGTATCACTTGTTACCGGTGAGGCATCATGACAGACTAGGGTCTTATTCAGACAGAATACCCGGTTAATATAATCCGATACAAAGCCGATATCATGAGAGATAATTAAAATGGTCATGCGCTGATTAATGTCTTTAAACAGATCGAAAATATCTTTTTCAGAACGCTGATCAATATTCGCGGTCGGTTCATCCAGCAGCAAAATCTCAGGCTCTGTCGCCAGTGCCCTGGCCACCAGTACCCGCTGCAGCTGTCCACCAGACAGCGCCTGTATTGAGCGATGAGCCAGATGCTGGATTTCTGTCTCCTGCATAACCTTATGAGCAATCTCTTTGTCTTTTCTGCCATAACCGGCAAAGGAACGGGTTATACCTAGGCGGCCCTGTAATACGGTATCCAGTACGGAAATAGGAAAATCGCTATTAAAATTGGCATATTGTGGGACATAACCAATCCGTTTTCGATGTTTTTTTATGGACTGACCAAATAAACGGATAGTGCCGCTCTGAGTTTTATACAGCCCCATAATCAGCTTCAGCAAAGTGGTTTTACCACCGCCGTTAGGACCTACCAGACCGGCAAAATCACCGGCTTCAATGGTCATATTAATATTTTCCAGAATCGGCAGATCATTAAAGGAAAAATTCAGATCCCTGATTTCTATGGCAGGTGTATTATTCATAACAATAGATTATACAATAATATCGGCCATTTATTGCCTAAAGTAATGAACGATTTATTTTATCGGCAATGTCCTGCATATTGTGAATATAATCATAAGCCAGCGGGTCGACGGTCAATAAACCGGCATTCAGGGAGCGGGCTATGGTTCGGGCAATAACCGTATTAAACTGTTGTTCTATCAGAATATTCGGCACCTGTTTAGCTGACAGTTCACTGATAAGAGCGGCAATCTGTTTGGCTGAAGGTTCCTTGCCGTCAATTTCAATGGCCCGCTGAGTCAGATGGTAGCGGTTTGCAAAACAGGAAAAAGCCGGATGAAAGGTGAGAAATTCATGTTTATCGGTTTTAGAGAAAAGGTTGGCAATGCTCTGATCCAGTTGTATTAACTGCTGTTCAAGCTGCCTGAAATTCTTTTCAAACAGAACAGCATTAGCCGGCTGTAATTCACTGAGTGCATTGTAAATAACTCTTGCCTGCTCAATAGCCAGTATGGGAGATAACCAGGTATGCGGATCCCATTGTTGATGGGCTTTATATTTATCAGAGTCGTGCTTATCGGAGTCATGCTGATGAGTCTGCTGTAATAATAGTGTTGTCTCAGGTCGGGTATTAATCACCTGGATAGCAGCGTTTAATGAAGCCAGGCGTTTTATCCAGACCTGCTCAAACGGCAAACCTATAGTAAAGTAAACATCGGCACCGGAATAACGGGCCATTAAGCGAGGTGACGGCTCAAAAGTTTCCGGCGACTGTCCGGGCTTAACCATAACCTGCACATTGACCTGCTCTCCACCGATCCGTTCAACAAAATATTTCTGTGGGAGTATAGAGACAAAAACATCCACTTTCTGTGTAAAAATCTGTGCAAAAACCGACACGGAAAGAAGTGCAGAAGAAAGCACGACAATAAAAACCAATAATCTTAACATAAGCATTTATTCATCCTGTGTATTCTGAGTCCGGCTATGTTCAGGAGTACTGGCCAGCACTTCCGCCATCGGCGGTACCAGCAACTGCGGGTCAATACGCCGCTTAAAAAGATTCATACGCCAGTCCAGATGTGCACCGGTTGCCCGGCCTGTGGCTCCAACCTCAGCAATTACATCACCCTGTTTCACTTTATCGCCGGTTTTAACCCGCAGTTTACTGAGATGCAGAAAAGCCGATGACAGACCGTGACCATGATCCACTATCAGGGTTCCGCCGGAGTAAAACATATCCCGAAGCGCAAGGGTAACAATTCCTCCGGCAGGAGCATGCACTTCAGTACCGGTTGGTGCCGCAATATCCACCCCGTAATGAGGCCATTTGGGTTTACCGTTTAAGATCCGCTGACTGCCGTAAACACCTCTGATGGAGCCAATAGTGGGCCAGATAAAAGGCGCCATAAAATCACGTCGTTCATCATCACGGGTACGGGCCTGTCTGGCCAGTTGCTGTTCTTTTTTTATACGGGCACGCAGTTCTGGTTTCACCGGTGTTACTTTTGAGGGCGGTAGTCCATCTATGCGCTGAATATTGTACTGTCTTTTTTTAATATTCAGAGTGGTATCAAGGAGTTCTGTATGTTCAGGCGAAGTTATTTTAAGGCTGATCTGCAGAGGTTCGTCACGGTGAAAACCAATAAGAAAAATCCCCTCGGGGGAAACACGCACAGACTGGTCATTAAAATAAACCCGGTTTCCGGGGGTAGTTTTACCTATAACCAGACCACCCTGGATAAAGTGACCATCCAGTTTGGCATGAGGTAACGAAAGGATTTCAGCATAAAGGCTGGAGCTGAAAAACAGCAGAGCAGACCATAAAAACCACAAAGGAATAAACAGCCTGTTCTGCCAGAAGTTACACTGCCTGCTCATTAAGTGACAAACTTACCTTCACGCAGTCTCTGAGCTTCCATAATCTCAATTTCATGGGCACCGGAATAGACAATACGACTGTTCGGAACAAAATCCAGGTCTTTATCCAGTCGAGTATAAGGCACTGAGTTTAATATGGTTTTCATGGCATTTAAACGGGCCTGATACTTATCATTGGAACGGATAATGGTCCATGGCGCTGAGGCAGTATGGGTTTTTTTCAGCATTTCATATTTAACATTGGTAAAATCATCCCAGCGTTCTTGGGCCTGCACATCGACTTCTGACAGTTTCCACTGTCTCAGGGGATCGGTTTTACGACGTTTAAACCGGCGAGCCTGCTCTTCCCTGGTCACACTGAAATACAGTTTAACCAGAATGGTACCCTGGCGCACCAAGTCTCTTTCAAAACCAACCACACCTTTCATAAAGGTTTTATATTCCTGTTCGGTACAGAAACCAAATACCGGCTCTACCATGGCCCGGTTATACCAGCTGCGGTCAAACAGCACGACTTCACCGCCGGCAGGCAGGTGACGTACGTATTTCTGGAAAAACCACTGGGTTTTCTGTTCTTCGGTTGGTTTACCCAAGGCAACGACACGATAATGTTTTTCATTCATATAACGTGTAACCCGTCGAATGGTACCGCCTTTTCCTGATGCATCCCGTCCTTCAAACAGGATCACCATACGTTTGCCGGTATCTTCCAGATATTTCTGCATCTGAATAAGTTCTGCCTGGTAGGGCTTTAATGACTGTTCCAGTTTGTACTTTCTTACCGCTTTGGAATTGCTTTTTCTGATCATCTTGTTTTCTGCAGCAAGAGGCTCATTTTCCTTAATCAATTCTTCTACTGCTTTATCCGTATCATCTACCATATCATTCCCCTTAAATTCTTTGTGCTTATTATAATAACACATTTAAAAGCAAGCACATTGACCTGAATTAGCAAAATTTAATTCATGGCTAAAATTTTTAAATTTATAACTAGGGGCTGTTGATCTTTTGTGTACAAAATTTAACCATTCCACATAGGAAGCCACACCATACAACAGCCTAACGCTAATGTACTGGCATAGTTTCTTTCCAGCTTATCATAGCGAG
>JBHNNM010000120.1:0-7309 GCA_048563625.1 Gammaproteobacteria bacterium
GGGTAGATGGTATGATGATGGCACAATCCATCGCCTCTGAAGCTGTCTCATGAGATATGATCAAGAGACAGCTCCCAGAGGGAGAGGGGAAAAAGATGGACATTTTTTAATACAGTTAATTAAAAAAATTAAGGCAGATCACCTTTCTTGAATAGATAATAGCCAATGGAAGCACAGAAGGTACCTAATAATACGGGATAGGCAATGGCCCAGAGTATATAACCGGCCTCAGAAAAATTATCCAGAATAACATAGGCTGAAGGGCCTAAGATAACCAGTTGAGGATCGAATAATACCATGGCGGCGGTTCTGAATACCTGTAATGGATTGATCAGGGAAATGGCTACCGCTGTTTCTGAAGGCAGACCTTCGCGGATCATAATGCCCAGCAGGATCAGATCCAGGAATAATAACAAAGTCAGCCAGACCACAAAGGCCAGTCCCTGAGCTATATCTGCGGAACGTGCCAAGGTAGAAATTAGCATACCGATACCGAGAAAACACCAGGCAACTGCAAGTAATAATCCGGTATAGCTGGCAAACAATCCCCAGGGAATGTCCGCTCCCTTAATGGCAGTCCAGATAACTGCGCCAATCATGGCCATGAATACCGGCAGGAATACCACAATAAAACGCCCCAGAAAACGTCCCCAGAACCAGGCTGACAGGGAGATAGGCAGAGACAGCAGGTATTCAAACACCCCGGCCTCTCTGTCCCCGGCAACAGAACGTACCGTTGTAATCAATACAAACACCGGTAAAATGGCTATGGTTAGCTGGATATAGGTAATTAACAACCGCGTTAGACCGGTAAAGCCCATAATACGACTTTCTGTTATTCCAAAGACAAACAGCAGCACTACAATACCGCCAAACACACCGCTGTACACGATAAACCATTTTGCTCTGAGTGACTCGATAGTATCAGCCCAGGCTGTTAACCATAAATGTCTCATTTAATTTTCACTTGTGTTTAATAATTTATAGGATAATTAGTGTTCCAGATTACCGCCATGAATATTGAGTTTCTTTTCCACTTCTTCAATATGCTTAACGGCCTGCTCAAAATTTAATGCGCCTTCGGTTTTTTCTTTTACTGCGCCCAGCCCATAACCCATGGGTGAAATTTCGCCTTTAACAAACCAGGCTTTTCTGGCATCTATCCATTCTTTGGTTTTATAGTCATTAACCCAGATTTCAGTTTTAGGATCGTTTTTATAGGGCTGTTCTTCAAGCCATAAAACGGCACAACCCATATCGTCAAATTTATAGACTTTAGAACGTTTACCCTCTGGAAACACACGAACCTGGGCTGAAAAATTGCGATCGCTGAGCATCATCCGACAGCGAGTACAGGCATCCCGGTCCCATTTAACTTCAACAGGCCCAGTCTGATTGTTATTACCGCAACCGGTCAGTAAAATCAGTGCCGACGCAAAAATCAGTATGAAATAGGTGATTTTATGCATTTTTACGTTCTTCCATACGAATGTCTTTTAAAATCGCCGCATAGCGGGAAAGTACACCTAGGAAACGCAGACGATCCGGGCCTGCCACTGTTCCATGCCAGACCTGACCGGCATCCTGAGCATTCTCAGCCGTTTCAAAATTCCAGAGTTTGATGGCTTTGGAAAAGGCTTCATCTACCCGTTTAATGGTAATTTCAGTTTGCAGCACACTGTCGAGATCCACTTCGTCTTCCACCCGGTCATCCAGAATCACCCGGCCCTGATCCATTTCAATAACCCGGTTTACCAGGGAAGCCACTTCATCCAGCCGGTGACTGGAAATTAACATCACGGCTTCATCTTTCTTTTCTGCAAGCAGTTGAAAGAAAATATGCCGGGCATCAGGGTCAAGATTAGCGGCCGGTTCATCCAGGATTAATATTTTGGCTGAACGTCCCAGAGCAATACTGATCAGCAGTTTCTGCTTCTGTCCGCCGGAGAGTTTAACAAAAGGACGGGATTTTAACTGCTCAAAATCCACCCCCAGGCGTTCCGAAACATTAATCATTTCCTGGGGATCAGATTCACACAGGCTGGCAGAAAAATGAATTAACTGCCCCAGCGGCATTTTTAAAGGCGGCGGTAACTGTGGTACGAAACCGATATCTTTTAATACCAGCTGACGTTCTGTTCGTGGGTTATGTCCATTAACCAGAACGGTGCCTTCACAGGTGTATTCTCCCAGAAGACAGCGGATCATGGTAGTCTTACCCGCCCCGTTTGAACCCACCAGGGCAATACGGTCACCTGTGGTTATTTCAAGATTCAGACCTTTAAGAACTTCGGTACGTCGAAAGGTCTTTTTTACATTATTAAATCGTATCATCAGGATTGTTCTTCTTTCTTCTCAGGCATCAGTGAACGTTCCACTTCCGGTTTGGAAGGCTTATGGGTCAGCCCCTTGAATTCAAAATTCAGTGAATTGGTCGGGCAGGCATCGACACACAGACCGCAACGGGTACAGTCAGCACCGATACCGATTTCTAGATCAGTACTGCGGTTTTTAATGGTCACATCCAGCACATGGGGCACCAGACAGACATTACGGCAGTCACCCTCATGTTTACAGTCGGTCATATCATAGGTAACACGAACCGGTGAAAACACACCCACCAGGCCGTAAGTGATACCAATAGGACAGACATATCGACACCAGACTCGACGGGACAGGAATATTTCAAATAACAGTAAAAAGGCTACCCATATCAGGGCCAGAGTTGGGCCGTAAATTAAGGCACGGCTTAATATACCAGTAGGTGAAATAAATTCATAAACCGTATAACCCGTCAACAGAGCCAGCAGGGCAAAAATAACATAAAACACCGTCCTGACACCGCGATGAAAGGTGTAATTTTTTGCCAGTCCTCTGTCAGCTAGCCACAGGTGCAGTTTTTCTGTCCATTCGGCCAGTAAATGATAAGGACAAACCCAGGAACAGAAGGTTCTGCCGCCTAAAATAAACCAGAGAATAAAGATGGTGGTAATACCAATCATCAGGTTAATTAACACCTGTTTATGCGCCAGCATGACCTGTAAGGCTGAATTTAAATCAGCCATATGAAAGCCTATAAAACGTGAAGCTGTTAATGCCCCTTCCAGTAACTGAATATCGAAGTAATAAGACACGACAAAGAGCAGGTTTACTACAATTATTGTCAGCCAGCGGCGTTTACGCCACTTATTTTTGGAATTTTTATGATGCTCATCGTGCAGAGCTTCCAGTTGGGCCTTGGTAACTTTCTCACCTTTTTTATAGAAGTATATTTTCTGTACTTCAGGAGAAAGTTCATCTTTCTTGGGTTTACGAGGTGCACGACCCAGTAATTGCAATAATGATTCAAGAGAACGGTTCATGAGTGTCCCTCGCTTTTCTTAAGGTATTCAGGACTCAGGGGCATTTTAGTTACTTCATTGTAATCAATGACAATGGCCGCCTGTTCTGTTGGGCAGATCATTTCACACACCCCGCAGCCGACACAGCCATCATAGACGACCGGTTTCATATGCCTGACACCATTTTTTTCTTCAATTAATTCCAGACCGATAGCCCGCTTGGGAGGACACTGGTTTTTATCACCGGAAGGATAATTACCTTCCTGACACTGGTTATAGCGCTGCTCAATAGGACAGGCCTGTACACACAGATCGCAGATTTCCACATCATAAGGATGATCCTTAAGTGGTATCGGATTCCAGCGGTCAATTTCTTCATAACGCAAAACTCCGTCATAATCAGGTCCCCGCGCTATTCCCTTAAAACATTTACCCGCCACAGCAAGACAGATTTTCGGCTTATCCAGTTTAGCAAACCCCATACGGGTATCCTTGGGATAATCCAGAACGTGAGTCAGGGAACCGGTAGGACAGGCCAGTACACATTGCAGACCGTCACAGGAAAAATCGCAGGCCTGTTTACGGGCATCAATATAAGCCGTTCCCAGCCCAAATCCGGTATCCAGATCATCCAGTTTAATAGCATTAACTGGACAGACCTGTACGCATTGGCCGCATTTGATACAGGAGGCCAGATAGTCTTTTTCTGCCAATGCCCCCGGCGGGCGCATTTTCAGACGGGTATCGGCATGGCCTTTAAGTGGAATAAAGCCGACCAGGGATATACTGGTTACACCGACGGTTAAAGCCACAGAACGCAAAAACTGACGTCTGGCTTCCTGAGCACGTCGGCCCGCGCGATGAATGGTTTTCTTTTTTGACGGTTTCTTGCTCGTTTTGTTTTGTTCTGGCTTATCATTAGTAGCTTGAGTCATGTAAATACCCTTTCAAACGTTTTTCGAGCTCGGTTTCATTACTATTCTGGTTATCTTCTTCGTCCTGACTGATTTTATCTTTAGCCTCTTTTTCTTCCGCATCCAGTGCACTGACATTCATTATGGGTCTGGTATCTCTGAGAATTAAATCCGGTTCACTAAACGGTGCCAGTTTTTCCAGAAAATCAATAAGCTCAAGAACCGCAGAGCCTTTATAAAACTGCGCCCCTTCTACATCCTGCCAGAGCTTATCGGAATAAGCATAAATTTCGTGCGGCGTATCACCAATACCATTTTTATCTTCATCAAAGCCTTCGTAATCATCCCAGTAATTACCATCCCATTCGTTTCTATTGGCTGTTTTACCACCCGAAACAATAACCTGAGTTATATTGGCTTTAAAATAATTGTGTTTAAAAATATTACCTTTCCAGTCTGCCAGGAAGCGGATCCCAATACCGTTAAAAGCAATCAGATTATTAGTGAAATAGTTGGTCGTGTCTGGTTGATAGGGCGATACATCAATAGACAGACCGGTAGAACTGAAGAGAATCTGGTTGTTTTCAACTTTAATGTCCGAGGTTTCCTTAAAGCCAATACCCACACCTGAAGGGCCGGTTGCATGGGAAACAATATTGTTTTTTATCACCACCCCATCACTGTACATTAAAAATATGCCGACAGAATTATTATAATATTCATTGTATTGCACATCATTATACTGTGAATACATAAAATGCAGGGCATAACGACCTCGATGGCTGATATTATGATGAATAATATTATTCTTGGAATACCAGACCACCATATCCCGCACATCATTCATTACGTTATCAGTGATCTTATTATCAAAACTGTACCAGAGTCGGATCGAATCTCCTCTCATGCCTAATTCTTCATCTTTTGAAGAAATGGTATTGCGTTTAACCACGTTATTTTTGGCTTTCTGTAAATCAATACCAAAAAGACAGTCATCAATGATATTATCTTTAATCACATTAAAATCACCGCGCACCTGAACACCGGAATCCAGGTCATTGTGATGAGCACCGGAATTAGTCAGATGAAGGTTTTTAATAACCGCTCCGTCTGTCCTGAGATAGATAACCGAACCTTTGCCACCGGAGTCAATCGTTACTTTACCCTGACCATCCAGTGTGACTGGCTCGTTAACAGTAACAGGACCAGCATAAGTGCCTACTGGGATAACCAGGACATCGCCTTCTTTTAATTTATCGACAAGGGGTTGTAAGGGAGGGTATGAGCTGTTGGCCTGATTTCCTTTATCCGCTGGCAATGATGCAAAAATTACCGAAGAAAAAAGAAATAGTGAAATAAAGAGAACGCGATACATCATCGTTTAATAAATCTTATATAAAATGTTATGCAGCTTTACAAGCCTTGAGCAAGCAGTCATGAACTATTAACAGCCATGAGCTTATTAATAGTCTTGAACAAATAATAAAGTTCAGGACTATTACATTTTGCTAAAGAGTCATTATAAAGATTCTTTACGACGCATTAAAGCAATGGCTGCCAGTAATATTGAATTGAGCATCATTAAGCCGAAACCAATGCTTGGATAGGAGAAAGTGGCAAATTGCGCAACCTTACCTTCACCAAAAACAGTCGGCATAAAGGGTTTGACAGCAAAAGCCCCCATAGAGTTCAGGGTATGACCATACCACCAGAGCCAGGCCGAATAATCAATAACAAAAAAGACCGGCAGGGCCATGGGAACAAGAATCATTAACCAGTAAATGATATTATTTTTAGGTCGGGTTCCAACAACAATTAATAGCAGCATAGCAACTATTAAGCCCACATAGACGACATTAGTGGCCAGTCTAAGATTTTTAACCATGGGACGAATCTCATCCTGGTTATTAAAATAACGTCCCAGGACCTTGCCGTAATGCCAGGCCATTAACTGGTAAGCATTACCTTTCCAGGGTTCAGAAACCCAGCCGTTACTGAGATCATTTTCATAGGTATTTTTAAGCTCACGGATCAGACGGGTCTTTTCATCCATTGGAGCGGCTTTTTCTGCAGATTTAGCAGCCTGATTATCTGCAGTATCTTCCTGGTATTCTTTTCCTGCCAGAGATGCTTTAAGCTGCTTTAATGCCTTTGAAGTATCGGCAAGCTTAACATCTTCTCCCAGAGTCTTATCATTAGCATCCTGATCCAGCTGATTCATCAAGGCATAAAGATAGCCCTCATTCTCATATTTTATCCCCCCCGGCATATATATGGTCATGGTCATCCAGACGGCATTACCCGTAAAGGCGACAATAAGAAAGAGCCGACGTTTTTTGGGATTAGAAATGGCAAAGCCAATAAGCATAATAATCAGCAAGGTAATTAAAAACGGAGAAAAACCGCGTTCAATAGGACCACCGGCAGCAATAGGATACATACCGACATAATGGTTAATCGTATCCATCTCATGCACACAGTCCAGTGCTTCTTTTTCTTCGATTTCGTCTTTAACCACCAAGGAACAGCCGTTAAAAACACCATTCATATGGAAATTAATTCGAACACCATCAGGGAATGCAGTTTCCGGATAGTTAGGCGCAGTTAATCCCACCCACCAGATTGGCACGAAATAAATGGCAATCATCAATAGCACAGAGGCAACTGATAAAGAGGCAATAATGGTTGAACGTTTTGCATCATTCATTGGAGATGATCCTTTATGTTACATTAGCAGTGCCTACCCCAGGTACATGCTAATACACGTCTAAGTAAACTGTCGGCAAAACATATTATCGGTATTATCCGATATTTTTATAATAAAATTTCAGTTTTTACCCAAAAAGCCCTTATATCCACGAGAATATAAGGGCTAGATATTAAAGCTTTTTAGACAGCTTAAAACCCTGGAAAGGTTATTAAGCCATTTTAAACTTTAGGGGCTGTTGATCTTTTGTGTACAAAATTTAACCATTCCACATAGGAAGCCACACCATACAACAGCCTAACGCTAATGTACTGGCATAGTTTCTTTCCAGCTTATCATAGCGAGTG
>JBHNNM010000121.1:0-7286 GCA_048563625.1 Gammaproteobacteria bacterium
AAAAAGAAAGCGGCGACTAAAAAAACAGCAGCACCTGCTAAACCAAAAGCAAAAACTACCGCCATTCAAAACAGAATGACCAAGTCTCAGATTCTGGCAGAAATTGCAGACAACACTCTGATCAGTAAAAAGGATGTTGCTGCAGTTATGGATGAACTGGATGCCCTGATTGAACGCCATATTAAAAAGCGTGCCTGCGGTGAGTTCCTCCTGCCCGGCCTGCTGAAAATTGTCACAGTCAAGAAGCCAGCGGTTAAAGCCAGAAAAGGCATTAACCCCTTCACTGGTGAAGAGATGATGTTTAAAGCCAAGAAAGCCACAACGGTTGTAAAAGTCAGGCCTTTAAAGAAACTTAAAGAAATGGCTCTATAACTTTAAATAGTTATCTTGCTCTCAGAACTTTTCAATAAGCTTCTAAGAGCAGGATAACTGCTTATCTATACACCCGCCAGAATAATTTTACTGATTATTTTTCCATCCCAGCTATTGTTTTTAAGACAAATTGTGACTATCTTTTAAATATTACTTACTGTATACCTTTTATCCTCGCAAACCAGCACCTGAGCTTTGGATACCGGGAACAAAATGGAGATGTATTATGCCTTGCAATTATCAGGAACTCGAAATAAATCCAGTACAGTCTGCACCTGTCTTATGTGAACCGAGTTTTTTTCCTAAAGGTGAAGTCTCACTGGAAGATCCGGCCATTAAAGTCATGACCGATTTAAAATTCATTGCCGCCATCACTATCTCGCCTTCCAGTTCTCTGGAAGAAGCTACTGACAGAATGATAAAAACCAAAGTCAAACTTCTGTTTGTTACCGATCCCAGTGAACAGCTTGCTGGCCTGATTACTTATAGTGATTTACAGGGTGAACGCCCAATTCTGTTTCAACAGCATAATGGCGTACAACGCTCTGAAATCATAGTAGGGGATATTATGACCCGCACAGCAGAACTTGATGCCATAGACTGGTCGATTGTTGAACGGGCAAAAGTGGGTGATATCGCCATGACCCTGAAAAAACTGAACCGTCAACATGCACTGGTTGTAGATAAGGGCTATGAAGATACCCCTTACATACGCGGCATATTTTCTACTTCTCAACTAAGCAAAATGCTCGGTGTCTATATTGACACAGCCGAAGTTGCCCAGACCTTTGCAGAACTTGAGCGGGTTTTAGGTTGCAAATAGCACTCTGACCGCTATTTATCCTGTGCAGATTTTTCCAGAGCAGCAATAATCTCAAGATATTGCTGCTCTTTTTTATTGCAGGAACGCATAACGAATACCAGCAGCAGAATACTGATAAATACTGCAGAGATAGCCGTAGCACCGGTAACAGCCAGTACCGCAATATCCGTTAACTGAGTTACATCTATTCCACTGTCGGTTTTAGCCTTTATTATGGTCAGTACTGCCTGCGGACTGACCATCTCCGGCTTTAACAGAAACATCAGTCCCCAGGCCAGCACGGTTGTTAAACCAAGACTCCAGACAATATAGCCGGAAACCTTCTGAAACAGGGTACGTTTAAATATAAATTGCTGTTGTGCCTGAGAGAGCATAAAATTATCCGCTTGGACTTTTTATTAAACCTTATGGACCCATATTATAGCGCAAAGACTCGCAACTCCATAAACCTGAATTAAACTTTAAACTCAAATATGCCACAAAAAGACTATTATAAAATTCTGGGTGTTAACCGTAACAGTTCAGATGCTGAAATAAAGAAACAGTATCGACGCTTGGCACGCAAGTATCATCCTGATGTCAGCAATGAAGCTAATGCAGAAACCCGCTTTAAGGAAATCAGCGAAGCCTACGATGTATTAAAAGATAAGAAAAAACGGGCTAATTATGACCGTTTTGGTACACCGGACTGTAATCCTTTTGGTGGCGGAGGCTTTACCCCTCCTCCCGGCGGGGCAGGCGGTGGTGGCTGGAAAGGCAATTTCGGTGGTTTTAACCAGGGCAGCTTCAGTGACATTTTTGATAATATGTTTAAAGGTGCGCGAGGCGGTCAGTTTAATAATGATCCGTTTTCCCAGCATAAACAGCACAGACAGAGTCATTCTCAAAGCCGCGGTAAAGACAATAATGTTGTGATCCACGTTGATCTCGAAGATGCTTTTCACGGAGCCAACCGAACCATTAATCTACGGGTACCTGGTGAAAGCGGCACTAAAAAACTGAAAATAAAAATTCCTAAAGGCATTAAGGAAGGCCAGAAAATTCGCTTGGGTGGTCAGGGCAGCAAGGGGCAGCACCGCAATGGCGATCTATTACTGGAAGTAAAGTTTAATAAACATAAATATTTTACTGTGGACGGCAATGATATTAATTTAACCCTGCCCATTACACCCTGGGAAGCCGCCTTAGGTGCCAAGGTTTCCATCCCCACCCTGGGCGGTAAAGTGGATATGAAACTGCCTCCCAATACTCAGAGCGGGAAAAAACTACGTTTAAAAGGGCGTGGACTGCCCGGTAAGGAACCCGGCGATCAATATGTACAGTTACAGATAATGACACCACAGGCCGATACTAATGAGCTTAAAAAGCTGTATAAAAAAATGGCAGAAATCAGCGATTTTAATCCTCGAAAACAGTTTGATTAGGGAACTTTTGGGCGGGGGAGTGGGTCTATAAAGAGCAGTGTTAAGTGTTAAGTGTTAAGTGTTAAGTGTTAAGTGTTAAGTGTTAAGTGTTAAGTGTTAAGTGTTAAACAGGAGTTTAAGGCCTTGAAAATTATCATCAAGGTTAAAAGTGCCAATTAAATCATTTACCTGCACCTTTGCTCTGGCTCTTTCTTAACACTTAACACTCAAATCCGCGAGTTAAAATTTTATGTTAAAAAAATATTTATCTATTCTGGTTCTGGTTTGTATTGCAAGTCTTATCAGCTTTAATAACAGTCTGGCTCTGCCTACTCATGACAGTCAGGGTAAGGAACTGCCTTCTCTGGCGCCGATGCTGGAAAAGATTACGCCGGCAGTGGTTAATGTTTCTATCCGGGGCAGTTACTCTGGCAGCAGTCAGTTGCCCGCTTTTTTAAATGATCCGTTTTTACGGCGGTTTTTCAAGTTTGATATTCCTGAACATCGCCAGATGCCGCAATCTCATGCACTGGGATCCGGGGTGATTGTGGATGCAGAAAAAGGCTATGTGCTGACTAATAACCATGTTATTGATGATGCCAGTGAAATTGTAGTGACCTTAAAAGATGGTCGCAAAAAAGTGGCCGAACTGATTGGTACCGATCCGCAAACTGATATTGCTCTGTTAAAAATTGAAACCGGTGATCTGACTGCTATCCACCTAGCCGATTCCGATAAACTACAGGTTGGTGATTTTGCCCTGGCCATTGGCCATCCTTTTGGACTCGGACAAACCGTTACCTCAGGTATTATCAGCGGCCTGGGACGCAGCGGCCTGGGTATTGAAGGTTACGAAGATTTTATTCAGACCGATGCCTCCATCAATCCAGGAAACTCAGGGGGCGCGTTAGTCAATCTGCATGGTGAACTGATTGGCATTAATACCGCTATTTTTTCCAAAAGCGGGAGCAATATCGGTATTGGCTTTGCCATTCCCGTCAATATGGCCCGCTCGGTTATGGAGCAGTTAATTAAGCACGGCAGTATCCAACGTGGTGTTCTGGGCGTTCAGATTCAGGATCTGACACCGGAACTGGCTTCAGCTTTTGGTGTTAAGGAAACTCATGGCGCCATTGTCGTCCAGGTTATTCCCGGCTCAGCCGCCAGTAAGGCCGGTGTTAAGGCAGGCGATATTATTGTTGCTGTAAATAATAAACCTGTGGGCAACTCAACTACCTTGCGCAATTATATTGGCCTAAAACGTCCCGGTGATGCTGCTCATTTAAAAATTCTACGTGGCAACAAGAGTATAGAATTAAAAGCCATTATCGGCGGCAATGAACAAAGCGTTGCTCAGCCCGTTAAATCAGCCAGTACACTGGGCTTTGACGGTAAAAAGCTGCATCCGTCACTGGCCGGTGCCCTGTTCGGAAATAATACAACTGGTAGTGGTGTGCAGGTACTAAGCATCACCCCTGCGTCACCAGCCTGGCAGTCCGGCCTGCGTAAAAATGACCGCATTATTGCCATTAACCGCTACCGTATTGACAGCATCAGTGATTTGCAGGAACTGAGCAAACAGAAAAGCAATAAGGCCATTGCGCTGAATATTCACCGGGGTAGTTCGGCTTTGTTTCTGGTTTTGCAGTAGAGAGACGTTCTTAACCCGGTAAATAATCCAGCAATATACCCACAAAAATACTCATGCCTACCCAGTTATTATTTAAAAACGCCTGGAAACAGGCGTTTTTTTCACGATCTTTTAGCAGATACTGCTGATAAACAGAAAATCCTGCTGCGGCCAGTATACCCAGGTAAAAATAAATGCCGCCCTGCACCCACCATGCTACCAGCATCATACCCAGTAAAAAAGCCGTTTGCAGCAGGGCAATAATTAAACGATCATTTTCTGCAAAAATAATAGCCGTGGATTTTACCCCGATTTTAAGATCATCTTCTCGATCCGCCATAGCATACATGGTGTCATAGGCCACTATCCATAAAATCGTCACAAAGTAGAGCAGCCAGGCAACCGCTGGAATAGTATTGAGCTGGGCAGCAAAGCTCATGGGTATTGCCCAGCTAAAGGCCATACCCAGCATGATCTGCGGATAATAGGTATAGCGCTTCATAAAAGGATAAACCGCGGCCAGCAGCAGGGCTACAAAGCTCAGGGCAATAGTAAAGGTGTTTAACATCAGCACCAGAGCAAAGGCCACCGCAATACACACGGCAAAAACTGCCAAAGCCTCTTTGGCACTGACCTTGCCGGAGGTAATCGGACGGTTTTTGGTGCGTTCAATATGCCTGTCTATGTCCCGGTCAGCATAATCATTAATGACGCAGCCGGCGGAGCGCATAATAAAAACCCCAAGAGAAAAGATCACCACAATCAGTGCTGACGGCCGGCCGTCGGACACAATCCAGATGGCCCATAAGGTTGGCCATAATAATAAAAAGGTACCTATGGGGCGGTCTATACGCATCAGTAAGAAATACTGCTGCCATCGTTCCAGGGAGAAAAAATCGCTTTTATGAGCGTTCAAGCCTCACCTCCAGTGCGGCCTGCAGAACCGAAGCTGGCCGTCAGCACCGGATGTACTGGAGGGATAAAACCATGGTGATGACTCTTTGACAGTACCTCAGGAAAAAAAACTTCCGCGACCAGCAGGGGTTTCTGACCCAGTCGAAATACCGAACGACGTGCCCAGATCTGTTCCGGTGTCTGACTGATACAGCTAAGTGCCGAATCAAATAATTGATGCCCGGCTTTAACAACCGCAATTTCCATAACATCTCTCTGCAGTTCCGGCTGGGCAAACAGAAATTCTCCCAGGGGACGATTGCCCAGATGCCCCAGCCGCCGCTGAGTCCCGGTTAAAGTAGTAATGGGGATAACGGTACGGGCATAAATCAGCGGGGTATCACCACAATATAAGACCACTTCGCGGATCAGCGCATAACGGCGGCTTTTCAGTTTAAGCCGCTGTACCTCATCATTGGAAGGGATCCCCATACCCTGGGATAATAAGCGCACCGAAAAGCAGCCCAGCTGATTAGCCTGACAATAAGACTTGATACGCAGTGTCAGTGAGGCACTGTCCAGCAACCAGTCGCGCATAGCAGAAGGCATATGCAAAATAGCCGCATAATCTACGGTGATCCACAAAGGAATGCGTTTAAAGTGACGCTTTATGGCAGACATAAGGGCAGGCTTGCTCGGCTAATAAAATAATATGAATAAGCCCATTATTTTAACATATAAAGCAAGTAACTGTTTAGCGTGTTTAGATTTTGTGCCAGTTCAAGGCATTTACGCACGGAAAATGTGAGCGTATGTCAATACGTGACCATTTGAGTACGTAAATAACGCCGAAATGGTGCAAAAGATGAATATGCTGAATAGTTACAAAAGCAAAGCGCTCAAAAACGCCCTTAGAAATTAATGGATTTTATATCCAGTAGCGAGTAGCGAGTAGCGAGTGATCAAACTCACCTTTATCAGAGTGCCCATGGATACGGGTAAAGGGTCTGGACATATTTTCCATTTTTATTTCACCTCTTTTCAGGGCTACCGTCACCACTAGACTGGATTTATCCGCCGTGGGCCGTACACGAATGCTTTTTATCTGAGTATAGGGGATCTGCTCTTTACTGTTAAGAATAAATAGTCCCGGCGGCGCTGCTTTATCACCCTTACGGCTGCTGAGTGTACCCCGTTTCAGGAAAGTGGTTTTACCATTGGCAAATACCAGCGGCAGACGTTTACCCTCAACAGAATGAATCACCGGTTTGGGAATATCAGTCACTGGTTCATTCTTTGGAACCACCTTAATCCTGGGTTTGGGTTTTGGTGCTGGTGTGGTTTCTACTATATCTGCTGTCGGAGGGTTTTGAACAGACCTGTTACTGACTGTTTTAGATCCGGGTATATTAGTAAACTCTTTAACCTGTGCGTTTTTATCAGGAGTAACTTCATTGGACAGATCCAGTTCTATAACTGGAACCTCCTCTTTATTTTTAGCTGCCTGTTTCCTGGCTGGATTGTCCCCCAGTGATTTCTGTTTATTTTTCTCAGCCAGTTTTTTCTGTTTCTGTCTCCTGTCACGTTTCTTACGCAGTTTCTGTGAATTAAAAAACTCTATCTGTTTAATATCTTCCAGAGACTTGCTGAAACTGCCCAGACGGGCTTCGCCACTGAGTACCGGAAACGGTTTTTTGATTATGGGGGTTTCTTCATAGCCGTCATGCATAATAAAATGCACTTTTAATTCATCAGCCCCCAGCTTGTAGTTAATCAGCATTTTATCCACATCCAGCAGATCCACTACTATACCATCCGGCAACATCAGTTCAGGATGTTCAGAAGCTTCTCCATTCAGATAGCTGCGCAGAGTACGGGTTTCCAGTTCCAGTTTGGTAGTGGTTAATAAAGACAGCAGAACATAAGCCTTGTTGTTCTTTTTTGCCTTGCGGGATGTTTTCTGTTCCTGGGTTAAGGCCTTATTTTTTTTAGATTTTGAAGCTGAATGGGTATTTTTAAGCCAGCGCAGTTTTGTCCCGGACTGGCCTTTTTTACACGGCTCATCTGAAAAAATAATATTGCCGTTATCATCTTCGCACTTATAGACAGACGCCCAGGCCTGACTGATAAATAAACCAGCTAGAAGGTAGGCCGTTAAAACTAG
>JBHNNM010000122.1:0-7276 GCA_048563625.1 Gammaproteobacteria bacterium
AGATGGTTCTTGGCATGGTAAGTGTTCTTGTATGTTGATTTTTCACAAAACCATTATACTTGTTTAACAAATACCATGCTGCCTATTTTTTAACCACAAAAGATCAACAGCCCCTAATCAGGTTCAGTAATTTTTTATGGTCATTATCCATGGCTTCAATACCGACGCTGTAATCATCTTTCCAGACCATATACTGACTGGAAATCATCTTATTATGGATAAATGGAATGGCAATAAGAATAACCAGCATGATCCAGGGCAGTGGGTGAGTGGGGCCCATTAAAAAGCCGAGTCCGACCATAACAATTGCGGTTACAGTTAACAGAAACAGACCAAACGTTCCCATTGACTTGAACATTTTATTCTCCTAAAAACAAAATACTTAAAAGTTGTTTAATTATATAAATAAATTATTTGATATGCAGTCACTAATCAGTGACTGGTACCTTCTTCCAGATGTGTCTTGTTATAGACATTATATTTCCCGGAAGGTTTTTTCATCGGCAGACGTTTTACTTCTTCCAGTGTCTGAGCATCATAGACAATAACAGCCCCCTCGTTTTCCCAGATGCTTAACAGAGCATAGCGCCCATCTTTGGTAAACTCAACATGTGCCGAGGTTTTTCCCGGTTCAGGTTTGAGTGTTTTAACAATTTCCAGGGTCTTTTTATCAATGATGTGAACCAGATCCTTATTGGGACCAAAAAATACATCAACCCAGGCATAAGGACTTTTTTCATGGCTGCGCATAAAAAAGCCGGGGCCCTGGGTTTTTATTTTTTTGATAATCTTCCAGTTACGGGTATCAATAATGGATACGACACCTTCTCTGATATTGGGTGTGGCAATAACCCGGGTATCCTGGTACTTCCAGCTGATGCCGGAGCTAAGGTGAGGCATACCAAGCAGATCAATATCGGCCACTTTTCGGCCCGATGCCAGTTTAATGACCTGAACGCCCTGAGGTAAACGCTCGCCTTCCGGGCGGGCGGCGCCAATAATGTGTTCATAGGACTGATCAAAAAAGAAGTCATCCAGATAATGCTTTAATTTAATGCGTCGAATACTGAAAGGTTTACCGCTGTATTCAGGCATTTCATAGCGATAGTCATGGACAAAAATATTTTTATCCACATAAGGTATTTCCCAGACTTCAGGAAAATCCTTTAAAGCCAGAATAAAGCTTTTGCGCGGTGCTGCAGTATAAACGGCACTGACCCTGGAGCTTTTACCTTCGTCATTGACCACTGGAATCACTTTTACAGGGGATAGATCATCGGCTTTGAGGATAACCGCTGTATGGGGAAGGGTGTTGCCTGCAATAATGTATTTACCGTCATCAGAGACGGCCAGGTTACGGGTATTAATACCCACCCGAATATCGGCAATGACTTTTAAATTGTAAATATCAAATTTAGTGATCCAGCCATCACGGGAAGCAAAATAGACATAGCGTCCGTCTCTGGAATACTTTGGCCCGCCGTGCAGAGCATTATGGGTTTTAAGCCGGTAAATGGGTTTAAAGGTATCACCGTCAAGCAGGGTGACATGATGATCCCCGATTTCAACCACCAGAAAGAGGTTTTGCATATCGGCTTTGAAAACCGGAGTATCGCCCATGGTGCCCGGCGGGTTGCTGATAACATGGCTTTTTTTAATGTCAGCCATATCCCATACCGGCATCTGCTCGGGTTTGGTGTAGATATAGTCAACCAGCTGACTGATCTGCTGTTCGGACAATGTCTCTCCAAAGGCAGGCATCTGGGTAGCTGCACGGCCGTTTTTAATGACCAGGGCAGCAGCCTTCGGTTTCAGACGTTTAAAGCTTTGGGGAATTAAGGGAGGACCCACCAGACCCAGCCGGTTTTCACCATGACAGGAAGCACAGTGTTTTTTAAACAGGCTTAGTACCGGTGCCGTATTGCTATTGCTGCCGGCCACGGCTGTAGCGGCATAAGCCGTGCTATGGATAAAACCTGCTATAAGTAATAAGAAGAGCGTTCTGGTCATTTTTTTTGGCTGTGCCGGACGATGATAATTGTATTATACCCCTGCTAAGTTATTGATACCCTTGACTCATATCAATTTATAAAATGGGCTTAAGGGTTCAGTCCAATTTCCTGATCACTCAGATAGCAGGCTGGATCTTCAGCCCAGAAATTACCTGTGGTCTGCCAGGCTCTTACCCGGGTATTGCCGTTACAGATATTCAGATACTGGCACTTCGCACAACGGCCCTCAACTGGCCGGGGGTGTTGTTTCAGACCCGCCATTAATGGATCAGAGGTATCCTGCCAGATTTCAGAGAACGCCCGCTCACGGACACTGCCCAGGTCGTAATTCCACCACATTGTGTCGGGATGTACCTTGCCCAGGTTGTCAATATTGGCAATATTGACACCGGAGGAGTTGCCGCCCCATTGATTCAGCCGGGCTTTGATATGCTCTGCCCGTTCCGGATAATGCTGTTTAACCCAGTGATACAGATACAGGCCATCGGCATCATTATTGCCGGTCACATATTCACGCTCAATCCCCTGTTTTAGCTCGTTAATACAATGTTCAAACAGGGTGTCCAGTGATTTTCGGGTGGCAATATGATAAACATCATCTTCGCGGTTTTTATTACCCCGACCGGCATAATTGAGATGAGACAGGTAAAATTTGTCCACCCCTTCATCTTCCATTAACTGCAGTAAATCAGGCAGTTCTTCAGCATTGTCCTGGGTCAGAGTAAAACGCAGCCCGACTTTAATATCATGTTTCTTGCACAGACGAATACCCTGCATGGATTCCTGGTAGGCGCCTTCCTTGCGACGGAATACATCATGGGTGGCTTCTACACCGTCAATACTGATCCCGACATAATTATAATTAACATCGGCAATCTGCCGGATATTGTCCTGAGTGATCAAGGTGCCGTTAGTAGAGAGGCCGACATAAAAGCCCATGTCTTTGGCTCGATTAGATATTTCAAAGATATCATCCCGCAGTAAGGGTTCACCGCCGGACAGAATGAGTACCGGTACGCCATACGCCTTTAAATCATCCATAACAGTAAACACTTCCTGGGTGGATAATTCCCCCTTAAAATGGGTATCGGCTGAAATAGAATAACAATGCTTACAGGTCAGATTGCAGCGGCGGATTAAATTCCAGATCACGACTGGACCGGGAGGATTACGCTTAGGCCCTATGGGTGTTGGATTAAGGACTTCTTTGAGGTATTGGGAGATTCTGAACATAAGTATTTAGTCTTGCTCTTTTAGTCTTTTGCTTTTAAGCGTAAACCGGTCTTTTTTAGAATCTGCTTACTATACAGTAATTCATAGCCGACACAATATTCGCCCAGCAATTTCACTACCTGCTGAACCTTGTCAGCCACTTCTTCGCGACTTTTACCATGCAGCATGGCAAATAGATTATACGGCCATTCGGTTAAAAAACGCGGCCGTTCATAACAGTGACTGACAAAGGGCAGGGCACCGAGCTGATCACCCAGTTCCTTTATTTTGTCATCCGGTACATTCCACACCGACATGGCATTGGCCTTATAGGCCAGCTTGTAATGATTGGGTACTGCACCTATGCGACGGATCTGTCCTTTATCCAGCATTTTCTGTAGACGCTGTTTAACGGTTTCGGAGTCAATGCCCAGTTGTTCGGCAATGGCAGCATAAGGCTTTTTTACCAGCGGCAGGCCAGCCTGGGTAGCGGTAATGATTTTTCTGTCAAGTTCATCCATAAGGCGTGTAAGGACAGTGTCTCCGGTTTAAGCCTGAAAGTGCAGGCCTACAAAAAATTCCTGAATTTTGGGCATATTGTACACTTTTAAAGCGGTTCTGCCTTCTATTGCCTGGTTGGTCTGGATGATCTGTTCAGGGGATTCGGTGGCTAACACATACCACATATTAAATTCATGATCCCGTTCATAATTATGGGCCACTTCCGGGAATGCATTGACAATTTCAGTGACTTCCTCAAAGCGTTCTGGCTGCACCCGAATGGCGCACAGGCTGAAACTGCCGCCCAGTTTCTGAATATCATACATGGGGCCGAAACGGGTCAGGGTACGGTTATCCAGCATGGTTTGCAGACGTAATAATAACTCGTCCTCAGAAATACCCAGTTGTTGAGCAACTTTAAGATAGGGCTGATCGCTAATGGGAAAATTGCCCTGCAGGGAGTTAATGATCAGACGGTCAGTTTCATCCATAGACGTGCTGGGCAACCCGGGGCAGGCCAAAATCATTATCTGCTGAACAACCAGCCGATGGGTGCGCAGCAGGCTCAGGCTGGCTGAACTGCTGCGGATCAATATAACGGGCACCGCGCTGTTTAAAACGACGGGTGCTGAACAAAGGCTGGTAATGAATATTATCCAGTTCCAGCATATCCACAATATCATCAAGCCGCCGCAGAACTGACTTACGATCCTTACCATGAATCATAGAAAACAGATTATAGTTCCATTGCTGCTCAGGACGACGGGGACGCTGATAACACAGAGTGACACAATTAAACGAGGCAATCTTGCGGGCCACTTCCTCTACCAGCTCATCGGGAATATCCCAGACCACCATGGCATTGGCCTTAAACCCCAGTTCATTATGACGCACCACAACACCCAGCCGCTTAATGGTCCCCTCATCCTTTAACTGCTGCAGCCGATCAATAACTCGCTGCTCAGACACACCCATCTGCCGGGCAATACGCGCAAACGGCTTACTGGTCAATGCCAACCCATCCTGAATAAGAGCAATAAGCTTCTGATCCAAAAGATCCAATGTCATAATAGCTGCCTTATAAAAAACCGCACAAAAAATTGAATGTAAACTAAAAATTCTCTAAGCTCTTTCTGAACGCTGAACGCTGAACGCTGAACGCTTTTCAACACCAAAGCGGAAACCCCAGATCAATATGATAATCCTGTTCCATCGGCAGATTCAGCACCGTCAGCCCTGTTAAACGTTCTATCTCTGCTAATACCTGCAGTACTTCTTCCTGGGTACTGGCCGTAACCACAAACCACAGATTATACTCATGTTCCCGCTCATAATTATGATTAACCTGTTCAAAAGCACTGACTATCCCGGCTACTTCTTCCATTCGTTCAGCAGGTACGGACAGTGCGGCCAGAGTACTTCCGCCTACACTCTTAGGCTTGAAAACCGGACCGATACGGGTAATTAAACCTTTATCCTGTAACTGCCCCAGGCAATCCATAACGTCTTGCTCAGACACTGAAAAACCTTTTTGATTAAGCTCATTGGCCATCTCAGCAAACAGCTCAGACACCAGTGGCATACCCTGCTGATAATCATTCAATAACTGTTTTTCAAGTGCTGATAACATTTGCAAAGACCTATAAACCAATCTTATGTGCCCGGGAAGTAAAAAATATACCACTGGGCTTTTTAGCCGGAATACGTTTTATCTCCTGCATAGTCTGGGTGTCATAAATAATCACGGTATCAATATCTCTTACTGATACCCAGACATGTTCGCTGCGAGGGGTAAATTCCATATGCAGTATGCCTTTACCGGGCTGAAACTGTTTGATAATTTTATACGTTTCGGTATCAATAACCTGCAGGGTGTTATTATTCGGAAAAGCAAAGTTTACCCAGATCTGTCTTTCATCAGGACTGGCCATGGCAAAAACCGGTTGGCTGTACACTTTAACCCGGCTGATTTCCTGCCAGTTTTCGGTGTTAACTACCAGTACTTCATGGTGGCCGACGGCAGGTAAAAAGGCTTTATCTCCGGCAATGGCCCAGCCTTCCAGGTGGGGCATTTTATATACCGGCAATTTTTTTTCACCCCGACCGTAATGATCCAGGATCCTCTGAACTCCTTTTTCAGGATGCCATAAATCCAGCAGAGCTAAGCCATCCTCACCAAACAGGCCGGCAATATAAAAACGGCCATTGGCACTGATCAGGCCGTCATAAGGGGCTTTACCGACATTTTTATACTTGTGGATAACCTTAGCTGCAGGCTTTGGTGTGTTTTCCATCTGCACCTGCCAGATTTCATTACCATCATAGAGACTGAAAATAAACTGGTTTCCGGGGGCATCCACCAGTCCCACAGTTTTAGACTGTAAATGACCGTCACCATAAGTGGCCGGAATTTTTGCCACCAGGGAAAGATCCTGCGCTGAAAAAACATTTACTCCGCCGGGTGTGTAATTGGACACGGCAATATATTGACCGTCCTGGGAAATAGCTCCGCCAATGGAGTTACCGGACTGCATAATGCGTTTGGCAATCCGGCCTTTTAATAAATCAATTTTGGTCAGACCGCCATCGCGGCCAAACACATAGGCATAACGTTCATCCCGGGAGAAAACGGCTGAAGCATGAGATAAATCACCCAGACCGCTAACATCACAGAGCACGGACTGAGAGGTGGTGTTAATGATCAGGACTGAACCGTCCATGCGCTCAATAATAATACCCAGATCGCCAGTAGGCAGATCATCAGGCATAGTGCAGTCTGCCCAGGCACTGGCATAGAAAAAGACATTGCACAGAACTACCAGGATAAAGAGCAGGCTTTTGTTGACTCTTGTATGGTTGTTGACACTTGTATAAAGGGAACCGTGTTGCTTCATTATTGCCTCTTAATCTGCCCGGGTCTGAGCCAGTTGACCGGATTTTAACTGTTCAACAATCCAGCGTATTTCTGCAGACGTTAAAATGGGTGCCCAGGGCGGCATAGGTGTCCCTGGTCTGCCATGAGTCACTGCTTCAATTAAATATTGTTCCGGTAATACTGCAATCCGTTCCGGTAACAGCGAAGGACCCAGACCGCCTTTAAGCGTCATGCCATGACAGGATCCGCAATCCTGCTGCACCATGTATTTCAGTTCCTGTTGCCGTTGCGTGGAAAGCGTATCGGCAGCACTGGATAATGCAGGAGGCGCCAGAAACCCGCTGGTCACGGCAAATGCCAGCAGTAACCGCTTAACGGATGCCATAGTGTGGTTCCGGCTGTTGTATGTTTTTCTGAACATTATGAATAAAAAGCTCCGCAGACGGTGAACTCCCGCTAATTTGAAACCCACATTATCTAACATGCTGCTTATGTGCTTTGATATAGATCAAATGAACAAAACCCAATTTAAGTACCTGAAAAAAAGTTCAATTTTGCGGGTGTTTTTTTATTGATCTAGATCATTAAAGTGGCCGATCTTAATAAAAATTTAATCCAAATATCGGCCGTAATTTGCTGTAAGTTATTGAATTTGTCAGAAAAGCATGACAAAAAC
>JBHNNM010000123.1:0-7261 GCA_048563625.1 Gammaproteobacteria bacterium
ACTCGCTATGATAAGCTGGAAAGAAACTATGCCAGTACATTAGCGTTAGGCTGTTGTATGGTGTGGCTTCCTATGTGGAATGGTTAAATTTTGTACACAAAAGATCAACAGCCCCTAGGCTGTTTTTAAAAAGGCAGTTAAAAAAACAAGGCCGGATATACCGACCTTTTATAGTGATGTTATGAGCTGCTTATTAACCGGAAATCAGGTCCGGTAATTGGGTGCTTCTTTGGTAATAGTAACATCATGGACATGGCTTTCAACCATACCGGCATTGGTGACCCGGACAAATTCCGGCTTGCTGCGCATACTTTCAATATCCGCACAGCCGGTATAGCCCATGGAAGAACGCAGGCCGCCCAGCATCTGGTGTACCACCGGCTGCATAGCACCTTTATATGGTACCCTGCCTTCAATGCCTTCTGGAACCAGCTTGTCTGCATCGCTGCTTTCCTGGAAATAACGGTCGCTGGAACCTTGCTGCTGAGACATGGCGCCCATGGAGCCCATACCACGATAAGATTTGTAGGAACGGCCCTGGAACAGTTCCACTTCACCCGGCGCTTCTTCGGTACCGGCAAACACACTGCCGAACATGCAACAGGAAGCACCGGCAACAATAGCCTTGGCGAAATCACCGGAAAAGCGAATACCACCGTCACCAATCAGCGGGACGCCAGTACCTTCCAGTTCCTGGGCCACATTGCTGATAGCCGTAATTTGCGGTACACCGACACCGGCCACAATACGGGTAGTACAGATGGAACCAGGGCCAATACCCACTTTAACCGCATCGGCACCGGCGTTCACCAGTGCTCTGGCTGCAGCTGCGGTAGCAATATTACCGCCAATCACCTGTACCTGAGGGAAATTCTGTTTAACCCATGCCACCCGATCAATCACGCCTTTGGAATGACCATGGGCGGTATCAACCACCAGTACATCCACTCCAGCTTCAACCAGTGCTTTAACACGCTCATCTGTATCTGCGCCCACACCGACTGCGGCCCCGACACGCAGGCGTTCCTGCTCATCTTTACAGGCCCAGGGATAATCCGTGGCTTTCTGCATATCTTTTACCGTAATCATACCGCGTAACTGGAAGGCATCATTAACGACCAATACCTTTTCAATACGGTACTGATGCAATAAGTCCATTGCTTCCTGTCTGCTCGCACCTTCGTTAATAGTCACCAGCTTTTCTTTTGGTGTCATAATGCTGCTGATGGCATCATCCAGATGAGTTTCAAAACGTAAATCACGACTGGTCACAATACCAATCAGATTATCACCTTCCACAACCGGAACCCCGGAAATATTGTTAATGCGAGTCAGTTCCATGACTTCACGAATAGACTGGTTTGGGGAAACCGTAATGGGATCTTTAACCACACCACTTTCATGTTTCTTGACCTTCATGACTTCCCGGGCCTGTTCTTCAGCAGTCATATTTTTATGAATAATACCAATACCACCCTGCTGAGCCATAGCAATAGCCATACGGTGCTCAGTAACCGTATCCATAGCTGCGGTTACCATAGGTATATTGAGTTTGATATCACGGGTTAGTCGAGTTGATAAATCAACTCCTTTAGGCAGGACTTCTGAGAAGGCCGGAACTAATAAGACATCATCAAAGGTAAGTGCTTCTTCAACGATTCGCATAAGGGAAATCCTTCAAGGTGAATTTAAATAGATAACAGAGTATTATAGTCTATTTTTCTGTTCTGGAAAACCCCTGAAAAATAGAAAAGTATTTTTATTGTCCCATATCTATTGGACACATTTATAACAGACAAAACGCCAGGGCAGTGCTTTTGCTTTGGAGATACCTATCCGCTCAGTTTGCGTAATCTCTTCCGGCTTATAGCCCTGCTCTTCCAGATAAATATCTGACTGTCTGTCCAGCAAATCCACACCATTGTGGGCTTTATCAAAACCATAGGCCATGGCCAGTTTAGCCGGGCCGTCGGCCAGGTTTTTCTGCCTACCCTTACGGTTAAGCAGCATAATATTCTGCCCTTCCAGCGGTAGTACAGAGCGGATCAAAACCGCTTCGGCCCGATCCGGCTCACCGGTAACAATATTAATACAGTAATGCATTCCATAGGTAAAATAGACATACAGATGTCCGGCCCGCCAGAACATCACCTCATTGCGCTTGCTGCGTTTGCCGCCAAAAGCATGACAGGATTCTTCATCCTGGGAATAGGCTTCCGTTTCATTGATGATTCCTTTAATAATCCCGGCCGGACTCTTATGTACCAGCACCTTACCCAATAAGGCCTGCGCCAGTTCCAGAGTGGTTTTATTATTAAAAAAGCTCCTGTTTAAACGTTTGTTTTTTCTACTCATATTCCTGTTGCTTTTGTTACTTTCAACCTGACAACCCCCTACATCCTTTGACCCCTCCTGTCTCTTATTATTAAGAGCAGAGGAGAAGTTATCAAAGCTCCCCCGTCAAAATTCACTTTTAATCGCTGCTTAGGTATGATGTGCCCATGTCCGAGTTCTCTAATACAGCATCATACTCTCAACCGCTGAGTGTTTCTGAATTTACCCGTAATGTCAAAAGCGTACTGGAATATAATTTTCCTGCCGTCTGGGTGACCGGCGAAATCTCCAACCTGGCACGTCCCCGTTCCGGACACTGGTATTTTACCCTTAAAGATGATCAGAGCCAGGTGCGCTGCGCCATGTTCAGGCATAATAACCAGCGGCTGAATTTTTCTCCCGAAGAAGGTTCCCAGGTTCTGCTTAAAGCCCGGGTCAGCCTATATGAAGCACGGGGGGACTTTCAGCTGATTGTTGAGTCTATGGAGGATGCCGGCATCGGTGCTCTGCAGCGGGCCTTTGAACAGCTGAAACAGAAATTACAGACCGAAGGCCTGTTTGATGAAGCCCACAAGCAGAGCCTGCCGGAATATCCACATTGTGTCGGTATTATCACCTCCCCGACCGGCGCGGCTCTGCATGATATTCTTCATGTTTTAAAACGCCGTTTTCCCGGCCTGCCTGTAATTATTTACCCTGCCCAGGTACAGGGTGATGAAGCTCCCGCACAATTATTAAAAGCACTGCAGCAGGCCCAGCAGCATGGTGTCTGCGATGTACTGATTATCGGTCGCGGGGGCGGCTCTATTGAAGATTTATGGGCGTTTAATAATGAACCGCTGGCAAGAGCCATTTATGACTGCCCTATTCCTGTGGTCAGTGCCGTGGGTCATGAAGTGGATTTTACCATTTGTGATTTTGTCGCCGATGTCCGCGCACCCACCCCTTCTGCCGCCGCCGAACTCATCAGCCCGAATCAACAGGAATGGCTGAACTGGCTGGAAGCGGTTGAAGCTCAGTTAGCAAATCGAATACAGCGCCATCTGGAAAGTCTGCAGCAGCAACTGGACTGGCTGCGTAAACGCCTGAAACACCCCGGCCGCTATCTGGATGATATTGCTCTTAGAATTGATGATTTAAGCAGCCGAATGGAAACCCTGCTGCTGACTCAGTTGCAGTCACGCCAGGAAAAATTGCATACCCTCGAAGCCCGTCTGCAGCAGCATTCTCCGGCACACCTGCTTAAACAACAGCAACTCCGCCTGGACTATCTGCAGCAGCGCCTGCAGCACAGCCTTAGCCCGCAGTTTGAAAAACTGCAGCAGAAACTGACCTTTCTGGCCCGGGAACTGGATGCCTACAGCCCGCTGGCCACTTTAGGGCGTGGTTACAGTCTGGTCAAGGATCAGGATGGCCGACTGGTGCAGTCTGCTGCATCATTAAAAACCGGACAGACACTGACCATTCAGTTTGCCCAAGATCAGGCTTTGGTTAATGTTAAAAAAATCATAAAAACCTGACTTACAGAACTTCTAAAACCATTCTAAATTATTTAAAAAATGCACTTTTGTGCAAATTTTAAGCAAACCCTCCATAAAACTCTAATATACTAAAATTCAGCAAGCCCTTGCCCTGTCTGGCTTTGAAAAATGTCTACAGAATAAGTGAAAAAAAAGTCATTTTTTTGTGCTCAAAACACTTGATCTAGTACAGGGAACTATTTAGGATTTACAAAACAATACACTACATATTGTGTTATTCTTAAAAAAAAACACAACATAATACTTTTAGTATAAAGACAGCTTAAAACACTAAAGCTTTCAGGATGTTAGCTAAAACTGTTTTGTCGGCACTTTAAATAACATTCTCAATTGGGTCATATAGTCAAATCGGGGAAATCAGTAATGACTGCACAATTACACGCCATACCAAATACTGTAACAGAAATACCGCTTCAGGATGCCTCTCTAGATATCTGGGATACCAAGTATCGTCTAAAAACCAAAGAAGGCCTGCCAATTGATGAAAATATCGATGAAACCTATAAACGTGTGGCGCGTGCACTGGCCGAAGTTGAAGAAGGCAAGAAGAACCAGGATCACTATTATAAGGAATTTTTATGGGCCCTGCGTCAGGGTGTGATCCCCGCCGGCCGAATTATTTCCAATGCCGGCGCCCAGGAACACAAGCCAGCCACTTCCACTATTAACTGTACAGTTTCCGGAGCCATTGCCGATTCCATGGATGATATCCTAGGCAAGGTGCATGAGGCCGGACTGACTCTGAAAGCCGGTTGTGGTATCGGTTATGAGTTTTCTACCCTGCGTCCTAAAGATGCCTATGTATCCGGTGCCGGTGCCTACACCTCCGGTCCCCTGTCCTTTATGGATATCTACGACAAGATGTGTTTTACCGTCTCTTCTGCCGGCGGCCGCCGCGGTGCCCAGATGGCCACTTTTGATATCGGTCATCCTGATGTGATTGATTTTATTCGTGCCAAGCGCGAAGACGGCCGGTTACGTCAGTTTAATTTGTCTCTGCTGATCACCACTGAATTTGTTGAAGCGGTTAAAAATGATCAGCCCTGGAAACTTTCTTTCCCTGTCACGGACAAGGAAATCAAGCAGGACAAGCTGGATCTGAACAACCCTGATCAAATCGTCTGGCGTGACCTGCCCAACAAGGACGGCTATATTGTCAACAATGACGGTCTGGTAGCCTGTCGGGTCAGCAAAACCATTCAGGCGCGTCGCCTGTGGGACATTATTATGGCCTCCACTTACGACTACGCTGAACCCGGCTTTATTCTGATTGATAAAGTCAATGAAATGAACAATAACTGGTTCTGTGAAAATATTCGTGCCACTAATCCCTGCGGTGAACAGCCTCTGCCTCCTTACGGCAGCTGTTTATTAGGCTCTATTAACCTGACCCGTTTTGTCGACAAGCCTTTTACGGATGAGGCCTCTTTTGACTGGGATAGATTCCGCAAAACTGTGCGTATTTTTACCCGTATGCTGGACAATGTAGTAGAAATTAACGGCCTGCCATTGCCGCAGCAGCGTGAAGAAATTATGAACAAGCGCCGCCATGGTATGGGTTATCTGGGGCTGGGTTCTTCCTGCACTATGATGGGCATGAAATACGGTGATGACAATTCCCTTAAGTTTACCAAAGAAGTCACCAAGGTAATGGCCATTGAAGGCTGGAAAGAAGCTCTGGATCTGGCTAAGGAAAAAGGCCCGGCTAAAATCATGGATCAGATGTTTACCGTGACCGGTGAAATGCTGCACAAACGTCCGGAAATGATTGCTGACGGCTACAAGGTCGGCGATGAGCTGCCCGGCAAGGTACTGCACGCAAAATACAGCCGCTATATGCAGCAACTGGCACAGGAAGAACCGGAACTGGTGGAAGCCCTGACCGAAACCGGTGCCCGTTTTACTCATCACAGCTCTATTGCACCTACTGGTACCATTTCTCTGTCTCTGGCCAATAATGCCAGTAATGGTATTGAACCTAGTTTTGCTCATCACTATTCCCGTAATGTGATCCGCGAAGGCAAAAAGACCAAGGAAAAAGTCGACGTATTTTCTTTTGAATTACTGGCTTATCGTGAAATGGTCAACCCTGATGCCATGCCTTATTCAGAAAATGAAGCTGAACAACTGCCGGACTACTTTATTACTGCCGACAGTATTTCTCCCAAAGAGCACGTGGATGTACAGGCTGCGGCGCAGAAGTGGATTGATTCCTCCATTTCCAAAACCGCCAATGTGCCCACCGATTATCCTTATGAGGATTTCAAAAACATTTATGAGTATGCCTATGACAAGGGCTTAAAAGGCTGCACCACTTTCCGCTTTAATCCTGAAGCCTTCCAGGGGGTACTGGTTAAGGAAACGGATCTGGAAAACACCACTTATCAGTTTACTCTGGAAAATGGTGAGGTGGTCGAACTCAAAGGTAATGAAGAAGTGGAATACGACGGCGAAATGCATACTGCCGCTAACCTATTTGATGCCCTGAAAGAAGGCTATTACGGCAAGTTCTAAACTATTTCCTAATAAAAGATTATAAAGGCTAATAATGATGGCACTTAAAATAGACAGTAAAATTGTTGGTTACAAGGTACTGACCGAAGAAGAAAAAGCAGAGGATCTGCCCGCTGAGTCCTGTAACGATGATAATATCAGCGATGTGGAAAAAATGCATGAAAATCTGGACCGTCCGGAAATGCTGTTTGGTTCTACTTATAAAATTAAAACCCCGCAGTCCGAACATGCTCTGTATATTACCATTAACGATATGATCCTCAATATGGGTACTGAGCATGAAGAACGCCGCCCCTATGAGGTGTTTATTAACTCCAAGAACATGGAACACTTCCAGTGGGTACTAGCCCTGACGCGGGTTATCTCTGCGGTATTCCGTAAGGGTGGCGATGCCTGCTTCCTGGTGGAAGAATTAAAAGCGGTATTTGATCCCAAGGGCGGTTACTTTAAAAAAGGTGGCGTATTTATGCCTTCTCTGGTAGCAGAAATCGGCTGTGCTATTGAGTCCCATATGAAATTTATCGGTATGCTCAAAGACACCGAACTGGATGACCATCAGAAAAAACTGATTGAAGCCAAGCGTAAAGAATTTGAAGCCAAAAACAAAACCCAGAATGAAACCGACGATGACAGCAGCAGCTTTCCTGAAAAAGCCCAGCTTTGTACCAAGTGTCAAACTAAAGCACTGGTACTGATGGATGGCTGTATGACCTGTTTAAATTGCGGGGACAGTAAGTGCGGGTAGTTTTTCAATGACAGTGTAAATTAAACTGTGTATCCGCTCTTATTTAAATATAAGGAGCCAACTGCTCCTCAAACTCGATTATAAATCGATACATTGCTGCTTTCCAATTTCTGATGGGCATTGTCCA
>JBHNNM010000124.1:0-7248 GCA_048563625.1 Gammaproteobacteria bacterium
ATTACTAAAACTACATAAAATTATTTTATTTTATTCTAAATCACTTTCTTCAGGCTTTACGGGATTCAATAAGAAATTACTGATTATTGTCAGCATACTGATAATGTCTTCGCCTACACTAAAGGCTGATAGCTTAATTAAATGCTGGAAAAACACGGATGGCATTACAGAATGCGGCAAACGTATTCCACGAGAATATTATAACCAGCGTATTCGCTATATTGATGAACAGGGTATTACCCGGAAAATTAAAGAACGCACTAAAATCCCTGAAGAAATTCGCTCTGAACAGGAACTGACCAGGCTGCTCAAGCTTGAAGCGGATCAAAAACGTAAATCTAAAGAATATGACCAGGTTTTATTAAAAACCTATCTGACCATTGATGATTTATTGAGCTCGCTGAGATCCAAACTGGGTATTATTAATTCCCGTTCTAAAATTCTGCACTCCAGCATGGAACTGAAAAAACGTCATTTCGGCAACCTGGTCAGACAGGCCGCAAATATGGAACGTTCAGGCAAGCAGGTTTCACCCCAGCTGGCTGAATTACTGGATGCCAGCCGAAAGGAAATTCGCAACCTGCAGTCACAGATCAGCTCTGAAAAAAAAGAAACAGAAAAAATAAAAACAGTGTTTGCGCATGACGTTGAACGCTTTATGATCACCAAATCAAGTCGCCTAAAACACAGTCTGTCTACCCCCAGTCAGGCCAAAAAATTACATGCCGTTAAACTCAGCTGTTTAAGTGAGACACAATGCCAGCTGCTCTGAGATCGCTCCATTGAGTTTATCAGGGAGTTTGCAACCAGACCCATTCTTTATCAAACTAATCGAATTGTAGTTACCGATACCCCGGAAAAACAACAGGACATTGCCATGAGTTTAACCAAACTCGATACCCGGGAGTCCGACAGCAAAAAAGACCTAGTATTTCAGATACGTTGTCGCCCAGAACGCATAGGCCAGAAATTCTGTAATAGTGAAGAAGTTTCCGACTTATTAACTGAATTTAAGACCATTGCATATAACATTAATCAATAAAAGCCCTCTCCCAGAGGGAAATGGAATAAGTGCTTGAAACTATTTAGGAGTCTGCAGTCAGGCTTTTAACCAGGAACAGCCATTTTAATGGCCAGTTTTCATCCGGCTTTCTGGCAAAGCGGGTACGCACATATCGGCTCAACTGCCCTTCCATAAAGCTGGTCAGGATTTCTGCAAAATAACCGATATTCCCCTGATAATGAAACTGACCTTTTAGTTCACCTTCCCTGAGCACTTGGCGTAACTGGGTTTCAATTCTCTGAAAAAACTGATCAGTACGTTTTAATAAACGTTCATGTTCACCAATCAGGGCATCACCAAGCAGCACCCGGGTAATACCTGGATTTTTAGCGGAAAAACCAAGCACAATAGCCGTGATCCTCTCAACCTGAGCAAAGACACCGTCCTGCTCAGCCAACACTTTATTGATTAAGCCGAATACACTTTCCTCACTGAACTCAATCAGGGCTTCAAACATTTTTGCCTTGCTGGGAAAATGACGGTATAGAGCCGCTTCTGAAACACCGACTGCTCGTGCCAGGCCGGCTGTGGTAATACGTTCACCAAGATTTCTTTCAAGCTCCATAGCCAGAGCCTGAAGGATCTGTTCCTTGCGGTTTATTTTAGAGGCTTTCACTTGTGTAGAACCGTTACTGCTCACTCGTCATCCCTGGGGCAATCGCCAAAAATCAGTGTGCCGATACCTTCATCGGTAAATAATTCCAGCATCACTGCATGTTCTATCCGCCCATCTATTATATGAGCAGAACAGACATTATTCTGTACTGCTTCCAGAGCGCAGCGTATTTTAGGCAGCATACCGCCGTGTATGGTACCGTCTGCTATCAATTCGTCTACTTTTTTTATACTTAAGCCGGTCAGCAGTTTTTCATGTTTATCCAGCAAGCCACGAATATTAGTCAGCAGGATCAGCTTTTCGGCATTTAATTCTTCGGCCAGTTTTCCGGCCACCAGATCCGCATTAATATTATAGGATTCACCGTCCTTACCCAGACCAATGGGCGCAATGACCGGAATAAAATCACCATGGATCAGCATATCAATAACCGAAGTATCGATATTGGTTACTTCACCCACATGACCGATATTAATAATTTCCGGGGCATTCATTTCTTCCGACTGATGAGAAAACTGCATTTTTTTTGCACTGATCAGTGCACCATCTTTACCCGTCAGCCCAACCGCTTTGGCGCCATGAGAATTTAACAGCGAAACGATTTCCTTATTAACCTGTCCCCCTAAAACCATTTCCACAACATCCATAGTTTCCTTATCGGTAATGCGCATGCCTCCGACAAAATGACTTTCCTTGCCTACCCGTTTAAGCAGGTCACCAATTTGCGGCCCGCCGCCATGGACAACAACAGGATTTAAACCTACCAGTTTTAATAATACAATATCCCTAGCAAAACCGTTTTTCAGTTTTTCATCGATCATGGCATTACCGCCATATTTTATAACAATGGTTCTACCCTGAAACTTGCGAATATAGGGTAACGCCTCACTTAAAACGTGAGCAATAGTGTTTGCGGAACTCGTGTTAATACTCATAATTTTATATATCTCTTAAATTTTTTCGCTGATTCAGCAACCCCCTCAATCCCCCTTCTAAAGAAGGGGGAAATAAAATAGCTAATTTAAAAGGGGAATTCCAGTCCGGGTTCAACTTCCATAAGTGCGGCTTTAAAGCTGTTGGCAATGCGCTGCACTGCTTTTTCATTATCTGCTTCAAAACGCATGGTCAGATTGTCACTGGTGTTAGAGGCCCGTACCAGCCCCCAGCCATCGGGATATTCAACCCGAATACCATCAATAGTGATTACATTACCACCATTGAAATGTGCATTATTCGAATCCAGTTTTTCTATAATGCCGTGAGCATCCGGTGTAGCAATAAGAATTTCCGGGGTATTAAGTGCATCAGGCAGTTCAGCAAAAATCTGCCGTGATTTTCTCAGATCAATGGATAATATTTCCAGAATCCGGGCCGCAACAAACAGGCCGTCATCAAACCCATACCAGCGATCTTTGATAAAGATATGACCGCTCATCTCACCGGCCAGCAATGCACCTGTTTCAAGCAGTTTACTCTTCATAAAAGAATGCCCGCTTTTGCACATCATCGGTTTACCGCCCAGTTCACGGATAAATGATTCCAGTTTGCTGGATGATTTAACATCATAAAGAATAGTGGCTTCCTTATTACGGCTAAGAATATCTTTTGCCAGAAGCATTAAAATTCTGTCCGGCCAGACAATATCACCACCGGAAGAAACCAGCGCCAGCCGGTCGCCGTCACCGTCAAAAGCAAAACCGACATCAGCCTTAATTTCTGTTACCTTTTTAATAAGCTGGGTAAGATTTTCAGGCCGACTGGGATCAGGTTCATGCACTGGGAAATTTCCATCAACTTCGGCATTTAAAGCGGTAACCTGGCACCCCATCTGCTCGAAAAAAGTAGCGGCAAAACTGCCCGCCACTCCGTTAGCGGTATCAATAACAATATTCATTGGACGGGCAAGCAGCACATTACCGGTTATCTTGGTAATATATTCTTCCATGATATTAAATTGTTCCAGCTTGCCGGCGGTACCATTTTGTTCTGCCGGGGTAGGCCCAGCCTGCTCAGGAGACAGTATCCGTTCCTTCAGTTTTTCCAGACGTTCCTGGCCATAACAATGACCACCCACCAAGATTTTGATACCATTGTAATTACTTGGGTTGTGGCTGGCAGTCACTATCAAGCCATTACCATCCGTTTTAGTCAGTGCAGCAAAATAGAGTACCGAACTGGTTACCATACCAATATCCAGCACCTGTAAACCACATTCAACTAGAGTATCTGTTATAACCTTATGCAGTTCAGGACTGCTATTGCGACCATCTCGTGCTACCGATATACGGGTCTGTTTTATTTCATTCATTTCTCTTGCAATAGCCATAGCTATTTCCCTGAATATTTCAGAGTTAATATATTCACCATATTCACCATATTCACCACGAATATCATAAGCACGGAATATTTTATTCAGTACAAGTGTCAGGTATTCCTTATCAACGGCCTTGTCATCATCCACTCTTATATCGGATGCAGGCGCCGGAGTGGATGGAACATAATCCTCATCAATGGCTTCTGGTTTAACTGTTTTATCCGCTGTTTTTGTTTCTGCCTTATCAGACTCCGTTTTTTTAACCAGCCGGGAAACCAGGCGGACCAGCATAAGAATTGTAAACACAAGACATGCAGTACCCAGTACCAGCAATAACAGAGGCAGCCATAACTGCTGTGGACTCAGCTCAACCTGCTGTTGAGCTGGCCATAATTTTAACTGCCATTGAGTAGGTCTTATTTTTTGAGACACGGATACCGGCAGCGATTTAAGTGCACCATCCCCTTTGCGGGCCAGAACCATTGACCGGCCTGAAAAGCGCTGAATAATCTCAACATAACCGCTTGAGTACTTAAACTCCTTGATCAGTTCCTTTACAAAGAGTGGAGACATGCTGGCATAGATATAGCCTACAGTAACCATCTTATCAGCATCAACATCCCTATAGCTGACTTTACGAATAATTACCAGCCGTGCTTTTTTAGTATTGGCACGGTGAACTTCTATTTTTATATCATTATTCTTCTTTTTGGCATTTTTCAGTTCTTCAAGCAAACCCAGTACAGCATAGCCCATATCTGGCTTATCAATAATCATTTCATCACTGTAGTTTTCAGGAATGATTTCAATCACTGCCTGATATCCCAACAGGGCAGGCAGTTCTGTTTGAAGGACACCCTGCCAGGATGGATCATTAAAATTTTCAATATATTCTGCATCTTTAAGAATATAATCGAAGTTTGCTATCTTATCCCTTAATATAAGCTCAGCCTGCTCCTGAAGATTATTTAACTCTTTTTCTGCATTGGCTTTAACCTGTTTCTGAAAATTGTTTTCTACACTGGTTTTGCTCACCGAAGCGGCATAAAACAGCCCTAGGGCCAGTGCAAGAAGCAGAATGATAAATGAACCCAGACGCACAAGTTTTTTCTTTTCTTGATCTATTTTTATCGCAGACCTGTCTTTTTTGGCCCCTTTAATCTTTTTTTTATTCCCTTTTTTCTGGCGTTGCTCGTCCAGTTTTTCCTTGCGCTTTTCCGCTTTTTCTTCCTTAATCATCTCATGAATTTTTACTTTTGTCTCATTCATATAATTGTTCCGCTCAATTTATCTGGCTGTATGACTGGTTTGCGATATTAATGGCTTTTTCCAGGTTAATGACTTCCAGTATGCCCAAAACCACCTCCTCCACGCTGGCTTTGATCAAAGGAATCAACAATTTTCAACTGCGCCTGCACAACCGGAACAAAGACCAGTTGCGCTATACGTTCACCCGGTTTAATGGTAAAAGCGCTATTACCTCTGTTCCAGCAGGATACAAATAGCTGTCCCTGATAATCTGAATCAATCAACCCCACCAGATTACCCAGAACAATGCCGTGTTTATGTCCAAGTCCGGAACGTGGCAGGATCATGGCTGCCATATTATTATTAGCAATATGAATCGCCAGCCCGGTAGGAATTAACAGTGTTTCACCCGGTAATAATTCATGATCTTTATCAAGTATAGCCCGTAAATCCATTCCTGCAGAACCATCCGTTGCATATTCCGGTAACGGGAATTCTGTACCGACTCTGGGGTCAAGAATTTTTACATCCACTTCGTTCATAATCTATTTCCAGTCCTTCTTTTTATTGCTTCTTTTTATTTCGGTTTTCATATTGCAGAACAATTTCTTTTATCAGCACTCTAGCCAGCTGCTGTTTTGTGGTTTCAGGTAATACTTTTTGCTCAATACCTGCCTCAGAATTTTTACAAAATAACACGAGCTCATTAGTATCGCTATCAAACCCCATGCTTCGACCCGTATTATCACTGCACACCCGGTTGGCGGCAATCATATCCAGTTTTTTTCTGTTCAGTTTATCCAGAGCGTATTTTTCCAGCTCTGTGGTTTCAGCTGCAAAGCCAATAGTAAACAGTTTTTCATTGTGAGTGGATACATCCAACAGGATATCAGGGTTTTTTACCAGTTCTATAGTCATAGTATCCTGAGATTTTTTAATTTTCTGACTTTTGGTCTCTACCGGTCGATAGTCCGCCACTGCAGCCGTGGAAATAAAAACATCCATATTATCCAGCTGTTCAAATACCTTTTTATGCATCTGCACAGCACTGCGGACTTTATAAAAGTTCACACTTTCAGGTGCATCAAGTACCACCGGGCCGCTGACCAGGGTCACTTCAGCACCAGCCTCAGAAGCCGCACGCGCTATCGCATAGCCCATTTTACCGCTGCTGCGGTTGCTAATATAACGAACCGGATCAATATCCTCTATGGTTGGGCCCGCGGTAATCAGCAGTTTTTTACCCTTTAGCAAATCTGAAAGGCTCTGTTGTTCTTTTAGCTGCTGCAATTGCTGTTCACAGAACTGCATGATACTTTCGGGTTCTTCCATCCGCCCGGGCCCATTATCCCCACAGGCCTGCTCTCCCCGGGCCGGGCCAATCAGACTAATAGCTGTCCGGCCTTTGAAGCGCTTAATATTTTCCTGGTTGCCCTCACTACGCCACATCTGCTGATTCATGGCCGGGGCTATAATAAGAGGAGCGGCACTGGCCAGACAAATAGTAGTCAGCAAATTATCAGCCACTCCCTGGCTGATTTTAGCGATGGTATTAGCCGTTGCCGGTGCTATTAGAATTAAATCCGCCCAGCGGGCCAGCTCGATATGCCCCATACCGGCTTCAGCGGCTTTATCAAATAAGTCACTGCGTACCGGGTTAGATGACAGAGCCTGAAAAGTCATGGGAGCCACAAACTGTTCCGCTGACGGGGTCATGACCACCTGTACCTGAGCACCCGCTTTAATCAGCAGGCGTAATAATTCTGCTGACTTGTAGGCGGCAACCCCCCCGCAAACCCCTAAAATAATTTTTTTATCCTGGAAAAGTGACATAGCTGACTATTCTACCGATTAGTAAGTACTTACCGCAATAAGTATTCCACTCTGTACACGGATAATTTTTCAGACTATGACCTGTGTCAGAAAATACCGGCACACTTCTCAATAGTTTTTTTATAAAATATAACAAATCATCATCTGCATAAGGATTTGCTATGTCTATTACTA
>JBHNNM010000125.1:0-7219 GCA_048563625.1 Gammaproteobacteria bacterium
TAAACGGGATAAGTCTACTGGACTTTATCAGTTTGGTGTAGAACCTAATTATGGAATTTCATCCTGATGGGTAAATCATTGAAACGAAATGATAAAATCCTTAAAGACATACCTATGAATAAGGCTTATTTTACCAAAAACTTGCAAATTTAACACCCAAAACTCACCAACATTTCCTTATAAATCAATACACTATGATTTGTTCAGGGCGGACTAAATAGAGTTTGTACTTCTATATTTGTTTTTAAGACAGAATTTCAATAAAAAAATTCAATTTGTTTTTATCGATATTATTGTCATTAACGGCATCATCGTCGTAATAAGATAGTCAGCCAGCTTCAAGTACCGGCAGGGCTTTATTAAAACTGGCATCAAATTCCACCGGCAGACTGATAAGGTGGACTAAAACAATAGAGCCCATAGTTAACAGACCGATAAGAGCAATAACAAAGCGCAGAGCCGGAGAGTGAGTCAGGGCACCTAAAAGCGGGGCTGTCATAATAATGCCGCTGCCCAGTTTTTCAAAACGCTGGGCGTTTTTTACCATAACGCCTCGGAGCTTCAGTAATTGATCCTGTTTGTGATCCTGAATGGCATGGCCCACTTCATGGGCTGCAATTGCAATGGCGGTCAGTGATTTACCATTAAAATACTGCGGACTGAGTCGGACGGTTTTGGTTTGAGGATCGTAATGATCGCCCTGTTCAGTGGTTTCCAGGCTGACCGGCAACTGATACTGGTCAATCAGGTGCTGTGCCAGTTCACCGCCGGTGCCGGGCAGGGCATTAATGGACCGGTTGTATTTCTGCATAATATATTTAACCCACCATTGGGGGAGAAACATCAGCAACAGAAAAATCGCAAGTACAAAAATATATGTCATAATAATTTATTTTATCAGGTCATAAGAAGGTTCAGGAGCTATTTATGGGCAAAACTTCAAATATACAGACGGTGCTTATTCTTGGTGCCAGTAATAAACCCCATCGCTATGCCTTTAAAGCCCAGCAGTTACTCAAACAGCATGGCCATCGTATTATTCCCGTTCACCCGAAACTGACTGAAATTGAAGGTATTAAGGTCAATAATTCGCTTGCGGAAATAACTGAATCTATTGATACCCTTAGCCTCTATATTGGTGCTCAACGCAGCCAGGGCATCATTAAGGATATTGTGAAACTAAAGCCGGGCAGAGTGATCTTTAATCCCGGAACGGAATCAGAATTACTGGAACAGGCTTTACAGGATGCCGGTATAAGTTATGAATATGACTGCACCCTGGTGATGCTGGAAACGGGAAGTTTTTGATTTTATAGACGACATTAATCAATAACATTGTATTCTATGGGGTGTTGCAACTTGAAAAGGTTGCTCGAGTTAGTTTATCATGATGTGCTTTTTAAAAATTTTGGGAAAATAATCATTCTTGCCGGTTAATGCGCCACTACCCAGTTGTAAAAATTAGGTAATAAGAAAAACGGCCGCAGAAGGGGTTCTTGAGGAGAAGAAAATTTAATGAAAAACGGGATTATGGCAGAAAAAAAGAAAATAATTGCCGGGATTATATTCCTCGGGCTCGCGTTGTTTATGGCCTCTATTGTTCCATCAGTAGAAATGGCCTGGGTTATGGGCCTGGTGGTTCTGACCATTTACATGTTTGCATTTGAGGTTGTGGATGTTGATGTGACCACTATCTGCATTATGGTGTTACTGGGACTGTCGACACTTTTTGCACCGATAATGGGGCTGGAAAAAGGTCTGGTTTCATCTGACCTGATTTTTAAAGGTTTCTCCAGTAACGCGGTTATGTCTATTATTGCAATTATGATTATTGGTGCCGGTCTGGATAAAACCGGTATTATGTCCAAAGTTGCTGCCTTTATTCTAAATGCTGGCGGTACCTCGGAAACACGTATTATCCCAATTGTTTCCAGTACCGTGGGTATTATTTCTTCTTTTATGCAGAACGTGGGTGCCGCAGCCCTGTTTATTCCTGTGGTCAGTAGAATTTCAGCCCGTTCCGGTGTGCCCATGTCCCGTTTATTAATGCCCATGGGCTTCTGTGCTATTCTGGGTGGTACGGTCACCATGGTGGGTTCATCACCGCTGATTTTATTAAATGACCTGATCTTAACTTCCAATCACGGATTACCTGCCGATCAGCAGATGCATACCTGGGGACTGTTTTCAGTTACTCCGGTTGGTCTGGCTCTGGTATTTTCCGGTATTATCTACTTTGTTCTTGCCGGGCGTTTTGTGCTGCCTAAAGTGAGCGAGAAGGCTGATGCCAGTAAAGCCACCAATACCATGGAATATTTTCAGAATATTTACGGTATTGACTATGCCATGTTTGAAGTTGTGGTGCCACCCGGCAGCCCGTTGATTGGCCATATATTGAATGATATTGAACAGAAAGAGCACATCCGTATTATTGCCGCCATTAAGGGCAATACCAAGGATGTGGCCATTGGACCTAATGGCGTGGCTCGTGACTATACTATTGAAGCGAATACCGTTTTAGGGGTTCTGGGTTCTGAAAAATACATCCAGGATTTTGCCAGGGATTATGATCTGGAAGTTAAGGATGATCTGGAGTACTTTGCCGACAGTCTTTCTTCTGCCCGATCCGGTGTTGCTGAAGTGGTTATCCCGCCAGGTTCCCAGCTTATTGGTAAATCAGCCCGCGATGTCTGGTTAAGAAAGACGTATGGCCTGGCCATGGTTGCTCTGCACCGTGAAGGTGAAACCATGGGCGCTGGAGAAGGTATTCGGGACCTGCCGTTTCAGGCCGGTGATACCCTGGTTGTACATACCCTGTGGACTAACCTGGATCGTATTGCCAAGGACAAGAACTTTATTGTGGTGACAACTGAGTATCCGCATGAAGAAACCCGTCCCCATAAAGTTGGCTGGGCAGCCCTGTTTTTTACTATTGCCCTGTCCATGGTTCTGTTTACTGATTTAAAACTGTCTATTGCTCTGTTAACCGGTGCCATTGGTATGGTTCTGTCCGGTGTGTTAAAAATTGATGAAGCCTATGAGGCTGTATCCTGGAAGACGGTCTTCCTGCTGGCCAGTCTGATCCCCCTGGGGCTGGCTGTGGAAACGTCCGGTACTGCCGGCTGGATTGCAGAACAGACACTGAAAGTGGTGGGTGACATGCCGGTCTGGATCATTCAGGCTTCTATTGCTGTTCTGGCAACTTTCTTTACCCTAGTTATGTCCAATGTAGGTGCGACTGTATTACTGGTGCCTCTGGCGGTAAATATTGCCATGGGTGTAGAAGGGGCCGATCCTGCTGTATTTGCACTGACAGTAGCGATAGCAACCTCCAATTCATTCCTCATCCCTACTCACTAGGTTAATGTCCTGATCATGGGCCCTGCAGGTTATCGTGTACTTGACTTTATGAGAGCCGGCGGCATCATGACCATATTATTCCTGATTGTTATGATGGTAATGATGAGCCTGGTTTTTTAAGTATTACAAAAAACTACCACAAAAAAGAATGCGGGCAAGATGCCCGCATTCTCAATAAAAGCTCTTATGTGCTTTTTCTTAGCACTTAACGCTTAATACTTAACACTATCCTCACTTAAGCTCTTTTAAAATAGCATCAGTCACTTCACCAATAGAACCACTGCCGTCAACAGAAATAACTTTAGTATCCCCACCGAGGTTCTTGAAGTAATTAACGGCCGCCATAGTACCGGTATTTTCGTTATAGTAAATATCATGGCGTTTATCAATGGCTGCTTCATCCTGATCGTCGGTACGGGTAGATAACTTGCCACCGCAGACACGACAGACCAGTTCGCCGTCTTTTTCTACCGGTTTAATGGCATCAAAAGCAATGTGATTGGGGTGATTATTGTCGTTTTCACATAAACGACGGCCGGTAATACGCAGTTTAGCAATATCACGAGGTAGAGCAATTTCTATGACATAGTCCAGCTTCATGTTTTCATCTTGCAGGGCTTTAGCCAGAGTTTCTGCCTGTACCTTGTTGCGTGGGAAGCCGTCCAGCAGCCAGCCGTTTTTACAGTCGTCTTCTTTAAGACGATCCAGAATCATCGGGATAGTAATATCATCCGGCACCAGATCACCGCGATCAATATATTCCTTGGCTTTTTTGCCCAGTTCTGTTCCGCCGCCGATGTTCTGACGGAAAATGGCACCGGATTCAATATGTGCAATATTGAATTTATCCTGGATAATTGCGCCCTGAGTCCCTTTACCACTGCCGTTTGGTCCAAAGATTAATATATTCATTTATTTCCCTTTCTGTTAATTAAATTTTTAAATTTCAGTCTGATAATACTAACTATCTGCAAAAGTTTCTGCAATAGCTGATAATAAGTTGTAATATTAGGAATATGGATTACAGTTACTTACATATTAATGTCAATATAGCATTCAGTGTAAGTAATAACTCTGATCCAGGTCAATTTAAAATACCGGCTCAAACGTAAGAGAATCGCAACAGACAGGATATAAAAAATGACAAAAGCAGGCAGTGAACCCAGTTTTCGTGATGGTGTTAATTTAATGGTGGATCGGGCCATTTCTGTAATGGGACTGGATGCCGGTGTTGCCAATGCTATTAAATCCTGTAATGCCGTTATTCAGGTGCAGTTCCCGGTAAAAATTCGAGGTAAAATTGAGGTGTTTACAGGCTGGCGGGCCACACATAGTACCCACCGCCTGCCCTCAAAGGGTGGTATCCGTTATGCACCTTATGCGGATCAGGATGAAGTTGAAGCCCTGGCGGCTCTGATGACCTATAAGTGTGCCATTGTGAATGTGCCGTTTGGCGGTTCCAAAGGGGCTTTGCTGATTGATCCCAGCCAGTTTGATCGGGAAGAAATGGAAATGATCACCCGGCGCTTTTCACTGGAACTGATCCGCAAAGGCTTTTTAAGTCCATCAAGCAATGTTCCAGCACTGGATGTTGGTACCGGGCAGAGAGAAATTGCCTGGATTGCAGATACCTATAAACAACTGCATCCTGATGATATTAACTATGTTGCCTGTGTGACCGGTAAGCCGGTTCATCATGGTGGTATCCAGGGGCGTGTGGAAGCCACCGGACGGGGGGTGCAGTATGCCATCCAGGAATTTTTCCGGCATCCTGATGATGTTAAAATGGCCAGTATGAGCGGTTCCCTGGAAGGTAAAACCTGTGTCATGCAGGGCTTTAGTAATGTCGGCTATCATGCAGCCAAATTTCTGTCTGAAGAGGACGGGGTCAAAATCACGGCCATTATTAAAAGTCATGGTGCACTGATTAATGATGAAGGCATTAATATTGAGCAATTGCGTCAGCATATTGATGAACACCACGAAATTGAAACCTTTCACTGTGCCCAGTTTGTAGAAGACGGTGCTGCAGTACTTGAAAAAGAGTGCGATATTCTTATCCCGGCGGCACTGGAAAATCAGATCAACCTGGATAATGTTGACCGGATCAAGGCCAAACTGATTGTGGAGGCGGCCAATGGGCCGGTATCCTTTGGTGCGGATGCTATATTAAAAAGCAAGGGGATTGTCGTTATTCCTGATGCTTATGCCAGTGCCGGCGGTGTAACCGTATCCTATTTTGAATGGATCCGTAATATCTCCCACATGCGTTTTGGCCGTATGCAGCGCCGTCATGAAGAAATGCGTGGCTTACAGGTCACTAAAATGTTTGAAGAAGCCACTGGTAATTCCGTTTCCACCCATCTTAGGAACACCATTACCCGAGGAGCTGATGAACTGGATCTGGTACGTTCGGGCCTGGATGATACTATGCGCACAGCCTATCAGGAAATACGTGAAACCATGCTTAGTGATGAAAATATTACGGATTTACGTACCGCATCTTATGTTTCTTCTATAAAGAAAATAGCCCGCTCCTATCTTGATGTGGGCATTCTGTAATAATGTCAGAAGTGCCACAAATCCCTCCGCTTGGAGGCATGTCAGCGAAAACTTTTCTGGCTGAATACTGGCAGCAAAAGCCGCTGCTTATTCGCCAGGCTTTTCCCGGTTTTGAAACACCCTTAAGCCCGGATGAACTGGCGGGACTGGCCTGTGAAGAGGACGTCAATTCCAGAATTATTATCGAACAGGGCGGGGGGGAACATCCCTGGCAGGCCATTCATGGTCCTATGGATGAAACGGTTTTTGCCCGGATGCCGGAAACCCACTGGACTCTTGTGGTCAACGATCTGGAAAAAACCGTTCCGGAACTGGCCTGGCTCACCGACCGGTTCCGCTTTATTCCTGAATGGTATCTGGATGATTTAATGGGCAGTTATGCGGCTCCCCTGGGTACGGTAGGTCCGCATTTTGATTTATACGATGTGTTTATTCTGCAGGGTTCCGGCTGGCGCCGCTGGCAGATCAGTACCCGTCCGGTAGCGGAGGATAATGTTATTCCTGATATTGCTATCCGCCTGCAGAAAGAATTTATAGCGGAACAGGAATGGATTCTGGAACCCGGCGATATGATGTATCTGCCTGCCGGGGTATCTCACCATGGTGTTTCTCTTGATGAGAGCATGAGCTATTCCATTGGTTTCAAGGCCACCAGTCATGAAGCTCTGGTCAATGACTTTATTGCTCATATTACCAGTGAACTGCCGGTACACAAAACCTATCATTTACCTGCCGGGGGGCTGGCCGGGCAGCCTAATGAAATTACTCCGGCCGCTATTGAAGAAGTGCGCAGGATATTTAAACAATACCTTGATCCTCAAAACCCGGAACTGGAACGCTGGTTCGGTAGTTTTGTCAGCGATTCCAAAGTGGACTATCTGAATGAATGTGAACAGCCGGTAGAAAGTCTTCAGGCATTACTAGAATTAAGTATGCAAAATCCGTCATTAATGCGTCACCCCGCCAGTCGCTTTGCTTTTATTGATAAAGACGATGGTTTCTGTCAGCTTTTTGTTGACGGGCAGGACTTTATGGTTTCTACGGCATTTGCAGTTAAACTCTGTGCGCAGCGAACGGTGGAACTATCAGCACTGATGTCTGTTATGTCTGATAATGAGCGGGATCTGCTGCTTAATTTATACAATGCTGGCAAGCTGTATTTTAATTAGTGTATCCATATATTAAGCTTTTAACTTCCCCCTTCTTTAGAAGCTGTATCTTGGTCACATCTTTTTACCAAGCAGGGGAACTTATTTGGGGTTCATGGATCAGATATCAAAACCATACAGGAAATTGG
>JBHNNM010000126.1:0-7174 GCA_048563625.1 Gammaproteobacteria bacterium
TGGTGTTCTTTTGATTTGTTTTTTGGTCGAAACAAATTTGATCATATTTCACCATGAAAGTCGATCTTATTTAAACCTCGAATTTTCTAATAAATTCGTGGGGATACATCAGGTTTTAAGCTATACCTGCATATAAACCTGAATAAATCAGTTGAACCTATTACGAATCAACTGATTTATTTAGGATAAAAAATAATAACGGATACAATGTATGATACTTCAAATCGTCAGCGGCCTTTCCGGTTCCGGCAAAACCATTGCCCTGCAGGTACTGGAAGATATGGACTATTACTGTATCGATAATATGCCACTGGAACTGCTGCCCGAGCTGGTGGAAAAAAGCCTGAAAAACCGCCGCTATCTGGATCGCATTGCCATCGGTATTGATGCCCGGACACTGGGCAGTGACTTTATCGATTTTCCCGAACTGATACAGAAAATTAAGGATAACGGAATTGAATGCAATATTCTGTACCTGCATGCCCAGACCGCTATCCTGCTTAAGCGCTTCAGCGAAACCCGCCGCAGACACCCGCTGACCAATGATCAGACCTCCCTGGAAGAAGCCATTGAACGTGAACGCCTGGTTCTGGATGCCATTAAACATTCCGCCAGCCAGCAGATAGATACCTCGGCCACCAATGTGCACCAGCTGCGTGATAAAATAAAACTGATTGTCTCTGCTACAGAGCAGCCCATCATGACCCTGCAATTTCTGTCTTTTGGTTTCAAACACGGCATGCCCGATGAAATGGACCTGATGTTTGACATGCGCTACCTGCCCAACCCCCACTGGGAACCGGAACTGAGACCTTTAACCGGCAAGGATAAAGCTGTTGCTGATTTTCTGGATCAACAGGAAGCTGTCAATGAGATGTTTACCGATATCAGGGAGCATATTGAAAAATGGCTGCCCTGCTTTGAGGACAACAACCGAACCTATTTAACCGTAGCCATCGGCTGCACCGGCGGTCAGCACCGTTCCGTATATATGGTAGAACGCCTGGCTCAATATTTTTCAGGACAGAGAGATTTTGTAATTGCACGTCATAAAGAGCTGTTATAAGTTTGACTACACCCACTTATCCCCATTTTACAATAAAACTTCCTCCTGTTTATTCCTTTAGAGTACTATTAAAGCGTCGGCTTTGAGCATATAATTCCACTAAATCTAAATGGATATAAATTGTTGAGTATTTATTATTTAAATTCATTTAGCCAATTACTCCTGTTTTACCTATGATAAGGCCTTTATTGCATGGGCGTTGCACTTTTACTTATCACCCACGATGAAATCGGCCGCAGTATGCTTGATACTGCCATTAATATTATGGGTGTTTCCCCCATCCCGTGCAGAAACCTGGTCATTACTTCTCAAATGGACATTGAACAGGGCCTGGAACAGACTCTAAAACTTTGCGCTGAACTGGATAATCCTGACGGTATCCTGGTAATTACCGACATCTACGGCTCAACACCCAGTAATATTGCCACCCGGCTGCTAGAAAGCACACCGGAGCAGGAAAAAGTCATTGTTACCGGCATTAACCTGCCCATGCTGGTCAGAGTGATGAATTATGCCGATCTGAACTTATCCGAACTGGCTCAGAAAGCCTGCTCCAGCGCCTCGGACAGCATCTTTATTATTGATAATTCACTTAAATGCCCTTAAGCTGTCAGCACTTTTCCTGTTAACACCCTTCCTGTTAAGATGGGAAATTGACCGGGTTGTGATAAATTACAGAAAGATGTGCCAAATTAACTTGCCAAATAAGTATGATTGAAAAAAATATTACCATAAGCAACAAGCTTGGCCTGCATGCCCGGGCCGCAGCCAAACTGGTGAGCCTAGCCAGCAGCTTTAACTCGGATATAGAAATAAAAACACCCTGTCGCAGTGCCAATGGCAAAAGTATTATGAGTGTTATGATGCTAGCAGCAGGTATAGGCATGGAAATCACCCTGGTGATTAATGGACCAGATGAACAGCATGCCTGCTCTGCCCTGGAAATGTTGATCAATCAACGATTTGATGAACCAGAATAAGCTCCATTTTTAAAATGCAAAAAAGAATAGTGAAATAAATTTGTCCCAGACTACATCCGACAGCCAAACAAAGAAGGCAGAAGAAAGCAGTATTTCTCCGGCCGCGAAGCAGCAGCAGTTACAGCAACAGCTGACGCCTGTTTATAAAGCTATTGATAGCGGCCAGGAAGCCAGTGTTATCAAGCTGATCAATTCTCTGCACCCTGCAGAAATTGCGTTTTTAATTGAATCCCTGCCGGACGAAGAACAACGGGACAAAATCTGGAAACTGGTGGCCATTGAGCATAAGGGTGAAACCCTTAACCACCTCAATGATTATATTCGGGCCCAGTTTATTGAAGACATGCCCACCAGCGAACTGGTGGTCACGGCCCGGGATATGGATCACGATGATCTGGCGGATCTGCTGCCCGATCTGCCGGAAGTGGTTACCCGTATTCTGCTGCAGTCCATGGAGTCCCAACACCGTAAACGCCTGGAATCAGTACTATCCTATGATGAGGACACCGCCGGCGGTCTGATGAACACCGACACCATTTCCATCCGGGCGGATATTACCTTGGAAACGGTGATGCGCTATCTGCGCTTTCTCGGGCATATTCCTGATACCACTGATAATCTTATGGTAGTTAACTATGAAGGCATCTATCAGGGGGTATTATACCTCTCTGATCTACTCACCCATGATCCGGATCTCTACGTGTCCAGCGTTATGAATACCGATCTGCACGCTATTAATGCCTCCACTGACAAGGCCGAAGTAGCCGCACTATTTGAACGGCGCGACTTAATCACCGCACCAGTTGTGGATGATAACGGCTATCTGCTCGGACGTATTACCATTGACGATATCGTTGACGTTATTCGTGATGAAGGTGAACACACCTTTATGAGTCAGGCCGGTCTGAGCGAAGAAGACGATATGTTTGCTCCGGTACTGACCAGCAGTAAACGCCGGGCTGTCTGGCTGGGTGTTAACCTGCTCACTGCCCTGCTGGCCTCCGTGGTTATCGGCCTGTTCCAGCCCACAATTGAAAAAGTGGTGGCACTGGCTGTACTGATGCCTATTGTGGCCAGTATGGGCGGCATTGCCGGCAGTCAGACCCTGACCCTGGTGATACGGGGTATGGCACTGGGCCAGTTAAGTGAAAAAAACTACCGCAGTCTGATGTACAAGGAACTGTCTGTAAGTTTTCTTAACGGCGTGCTCTGGGCCATTGTACTGGCGGTCATATCCGGTATCTGGTTCTCCAATGAAACCCTGGCGCTGGTGATCGGCATTGCCATTATTATTAATCTGCTGGTGGCTGCCTTCTCCGGTGTCGCCATCCCACTACTGCTGGATAAATTTGGTGCCGATCCGGCTCTGGCCGGCGGGGTATTTCTGACCACGGTTACCGATGTCATTGGCTTTTTTGCCTTTTTAGCGCTGGCCTCAGTCATGCTGCTTTAGGCAATACTCTTTCAACATGCTGAATAAAAGCTTATTTTCCCTGACCTTACTAGCTCTGAGCGGTTTATTATGGTCGCTGTTTAACAGTCCACTTCCGGCCAGATTCAAACTGAGCCCGGCTCCACTATCAGGCAATACCACCCCTGTTTATCAGGCCGGTTTTGCTTCCCACCAGTCCCCCCCCGAAGTCCACAGCGCAACAGCTGTGGAACTGGTGGATCACCGGGTTATGGCGTTCTGGTACGGCGGTACCCGTGAGGGGCATAAAGATGTCAGTATTTACAGTAATATCTGGGATCCGCAAACCGGACAGTGGGGCCAGGACAGGGAAATAATAAACCGGACATTTACCCGGAACAGCACTTATCTTTATATCCGTAAACTGGGCAACCCGGTAGTGATGCGCGGGCCTGATCAGGGACTCTGGCTGTTTTATGTATCCGTTTCCGTCGGCGGCTGGGCTGGCAGTGCCATTAACCTGAGTCGTTCCTATGATGAAGGCCAGACCTGGAGTCCCGCCAGACGTCTGATCACCTCCCCGTTTTTCAATCTAAGTACTTTAATAAAAGGCAAGCCTATACAATACCAGGACGGCACTATCGGCCTGCCAGTCTATCATGAAATGCTGGGTAAATTTGCGGAATTATTAAGGATCAACCAGGACGGAGAAGTGATCTATAAAACCCGCCTGTCCTGGGGCACCCATTCTCTGCAGCCCATTATCTTTATTACGTCAGAGGATAATGCTCTGGTGATGATGCGTTATCACGGCAGCGGCCTGCGCCGTATTCTGCAGACCCGCACCCAGGACGCTGGTTTGAGCTGGTCTCCCGTCAGCCGCAGTGAACTGCCGAACCCCAATGCGGGTATTATTGGTCTGAATATTCAATGGCAGGGACAGGAGGCTTTATTACTGGCCTTTAATAATAGTGAGGAAGAACGGGATGATCTCAGTCTGGCATTATCACTGGATAAAGGACAAAGCTGGCAGCTTATCACCACTATTGAGCTGAATCCGCTGGATCCGCCGGACAATAGCAAACAGTTCTCTTACCCCTGGCTGCTGCAGACCAGCAATGGTCAGATTCACCTGTTCTACACCTGGCATAAAAGTCATATCAAACATATTGTCTTTAACCAGAGCTGGCTGGAACAGAAACTGGCGCAAAGGAAGAAACCATGACGCTGGCAACCATTACCGGTCTGAGTGGGGTATCCCTGTTATTAAGTGCAGTAATTTTAAAATTATTGCTGATACTTAAATTACCGCTTAATAAAGCCCGCATCATAGCGCTACTGGTATTTATTGCTTCCTTTATCCCAGTAGAGGGTTATTCTGTCAGCCTCTATCTCAGAGGCCTCTTTAACGACCTGAGCATAACGACTTTATGTTTACTGTTGCTATTTTTGTACCGCCCGCAAGTACCACACATTCAGAGCCATTCTGTTTTTATCCTGACGGCCCTGGCCGGAATGCTGCTCTATCCCTTCGCTCTGGGCTATAGCCCTGTTGATCCTTATGCCTGGGGCTATTTAAACCAGAGCCACGGAGTAACTGCCCCACTGATATTTACAGGCTTTTTAGTGCTTCTGGCAACTTATGCCTTTATAAAACACAACAGCCTGTTACTGACCTGTATTCTGCTTGGCATAACTGCCTGTCAATTAAATCTACTCGAAAGCCGAAATATCTGGGACTACCTGATCGACCCCCTGTTATGGCTTTACAGCCTGTATCAACTGCCGATTATTGTCTTTAAGTACATTAAAAAGTAATAACCCTGATTTTTTAATCAATTTAACCCCTTTTTTATAACGGAACGTCTATACCCTTAGCATATGACTGAGTCCATCACTGAAAAAACTGACGAACAGCTTATAAAAGACTATGCAGGCGGCAGTCACTCTGCGTTTGAAAGTTTGTACAGGCGTTATAAAAATCCTATTTACCATTACTGTTTTCGCTAGGTCAGTACACCGGCTCTGGCCGATGAACTGCATCAGGAAGTCTGGTTAAAAGTTATTAAATCTGCAGCGCAGTTTAAACAGCAGTCTTCATTTAAAACCTGGCTGTATAAAATAGCACACAATACCCTGATGGATTATTATCGTAAAACAGAAAAACGCAAACACCTGACGGTTATTCAAACCGATACCAGAGAACATCATGACAATAGCGGTGAGGCGTATATTCAGGAACAACAGCAGCCTGATAATAAACAACAGAACAAACAACTGCAGACACTGCTGTTAAGCGGCATTAAAGAACTGCCCATGGAGCAGAAAGAGGTTTTTCTGCTCCATGAAAAAAGTGGATTAAGCCTGCATGATATTGCCCTGGTGACTCAAAGCAGTTTTGAAAGCACCAAAAGCCGTTTGCATTATGCCGGTAAAAAATTACGCCGGCATCTGGCCCGTCATCTGGGAGTTGAATTATGAGTAAGCACACAAAGCATCCTTCCGGAACAGCCCTGGAAAAACGTCTTAAAGATGACACCTTTATTTCTGAAGTGTATCAGGATATCCCGTCTCCGGAACCTTCATCTCACCTGGATCAGGCGATTTTAGCAGCAGCAAGAAAGCATAACCGCACTTCTTCATGGTGGCGTCAGCCATCATCCTGGGCAGCCACTGTCGTTATTTTCTCCCTCGTGGGCATGCTGACTTATCACACACTGGAACAGGAAAAAGACACAGCTTCATCAATGGCGCCGGTTTATTCACCGTCACCTGTCACCGCTGTTTCATCTGATAACAAGTCTGATAAATCTAGCAAACAGGCTATTACCAGGGCTAAAGTTGCAGCTGACACAGTATCCACTGCCATACCTGTAAAAGAAAAAACACAGCGTTTAAGCCAACCGGCTCCAAAACCACAGGCAGCAGAATTTCGGGCCAGTTCAGCATTTAAAGCTATGCATAAAAATGATACCCGACAGCTTAATTTTGCCAGACAACCGCTGACAAGCGAGGAAAGCATCGCAGGAGAAACGGTCACAGAACAGACTGCACCTGCTTTTTCTTCTGCACTGACCGCTGAGCAATTAGTTAAACAAATTCAGCAGTTAATCCAGTCTAAAGATTTTAAACAGGCGGCCGTCCTGCTGCAGCAATTACAGGAAAATTACCCGCAACAGCCGGTGGATCCCGTTATTCTAAAACAACTGGCTCCCTAGCAGAGGACGACAAAACCATGATACACCTGAGTCAGTCCCTGGCCCAATGGCCTGGCGATACTTTTAAAGTTACCCTTAAACAGGAACTTGAAGCACTGCCTCCCGGCAGTCTGCCTCTGCACTTGGGTACTCAAAGGGGTGGTCAGGCCGATGATCAAAATATTTCTGTACTGGTTAATACGGTTAAAGAGCAGGACGATACGATTGAAGTGCACATTGGTGTGTTTTTTTATGAAATAATGGGGGGCTGCAGCTGCGGCGATGAACCGCCCAGTGAAAATACTTATTGTGAAATGCGGGTTAATATTGATAAAAGTACGGCTGAGGCTGCATTTAAACTGCTGGTTACATAAACATTATTATTTTCCCCTCACCCTAACCCTCTCCCACCGGGCTGTATCTTGGTCACATCTTTTTACCAAGCAGGGGAACTTATTTGGGGTTCATGGATCAGATATCAAAACCATACAGGAAATTGGTATCATGAGTAAAGTATTAA
>JBHNNM010000127.1:0-7168 GCA_048563625.1 Gammaproteobacteria bacterium
GTTATAATATTATTCATACTTAAGCTTTGTTTGATCAGGTTTTTTTGGTTAATTTCTTTGATCGATAAACAAAGCTTAAGTTCCATTTATATGGACACCATTTTGGAACAGTTATTTAGTCGATAAGCCCAATATAGCTGATCCACCGGAAAACTTTCCCGGTCAGACCGGTAATCTCGGTTTTAAAACCCTTGGCTGGGAAAATATTGATGGTCGGCTGTATCATTTAAAATTTACAGTATGCATTAATAAATCCTTATAGTATGTTTTCAGTCTGTCATATATACTAAAGTTTTAAAGCTACAATAATCTCTGAGCTAATTATCTGTTGAATTTATGAGTCAGGCCGTCAGTACTAAACTTAAACCGCAGTATTCATCCCAACTGAAAGACTCGGTATTATTACTGCAACTATCAGGCGACTGGACCTGTGATATACAGTTTCCTGATGATATTGATACTGAACTTCAGAATACGCTTTGTGCCCATCAGGACGTTGATATTGTGCAGGTGGATATGACACAGGTTACGGTGTGGAATTCAGCCCTGTTAACCAGTATTGTGTCTCTCAACGATTTATGTAAAAAGCATGATGTAAGCATTGATACCGCCCTGATGCCCGATGAAATGATCAGGCTGCTTAAGCTGGCCCTGAATGTTGAAGCCCGGGATTCCAGAAAATATACCGGTAAACGCAGTACCTTCCTGTTTACGGTGGGTAGTAACGCTATTAATGCGGTGGCGGAAGTTGGCGAGGTTATTGCCTTTCTGCGTAATGTTTTTCATGCTTCCATGAATATGCTGCGCGGCAGGGCCGTTTATCGCTCTTCAGATACCTGGCTGGTTATGCAGCAGACCGGTGCGGAGGCTTTGCCTATTGTTAGTCTGCTGAATTTTCTGGTCGGGGCTATCCTGGGCTATATCGGGGCCATGCAGCTGGAGAAATTCGGTGCCGAAATTTTTATCGGGGATATGGTCGGTGTGCCCATGACCCGTGAAATAGCAGCCATTATTACGGCTATTATGATGGCCGGACGCTCCGGTGCCGCCTTTGCGGCGCAATTAGGCACCATGAAGGTTAATGAGGAGATTGATGCCCTGAAGAGCATGGGATTGTCACCCATAGAATTTCTGGTGTTGCCGAGAATGATCGGCATGATGCTGATGATGCACTTATTATCGGTTTATGCCATCTTTATGGGCGTTTTTGGCGGTGCTCTGGTGGCGTTTGCCGTATTGAATATTACCCTGGAACAGTATCTTGATGTAGTAATGAAAGCGGTTACGCTTAATGACCTGTTTGTGGGCATTACCATGTCCGTAGTATTCGGTGCCATTGTTGCGGTTGTCGGTTGTCAGAAAGGTATGAGTTGCGGTAAAACGGCTGAGGCCGTAGGCGCATCAACAACTTCTGCAGTGGTAACAGCCACGGTTATTATTTTTGTTTCCGCCGCTATTATGACGGTGCTGTTCGGTGTGCTGGGGATTTAAGCTATGAGCCGGACTTTTCATAAAAATGATGATTCCAGTGCCGTTATAATTGTTGAAGATATGGGCATGAGTTATGACGGCCAGGTCATTCAGAGGGATCTGAATTTTGCCGTTAACCAGCATGATATTTTTATTATTATGGGCAATAGCGGCAGCGGTAAAAGTACCCTGATGCGGGCTATGACCGGTTTAAACAGGCCCAATACCGGGGATGTTTATTATTCCTGTGATTTTTATGAACGGCATAATAATAATGTCGATCTGCGCACGGTGGAGAAGACCTATCAGGGTTATTGGCAGTCCGGCGAAGCTATGCGTCATAGTATGATGTCCCAGTTCGGGGTCATGTTTCAGAATGGAGCACTGTTTAGTTCCATGACCTTACTGGAAAATGTCTCCCTGCGTCTGGTGGAAACCAGCCATTTCAGCCCACGGCGTATCCGCAAAATTGCTGCACTTAAGCTGGCTCTGGTTGGGCTCAAGGGTTTTGAACATTATTATCCGTCAGAAATCAGCGGCGGTATGCAGAAACGGGTATCCATTGCCCGTGCCATGGCCATGGATCCGCCCATACTGTTTTTTGATGAGCCGTCTGCAGGGCTGGATCCGGTCAGTTCCAAACAGCTGGATGATCTGCTGCTGGAGTTAAGAGACAGTATGGGAGTGACCATGGTGGTTGTGACCCATGAACTGGAAAGTATTTTTGCCATTGGCAATAATAGTATTTTTCTGGATCATGGAGAAAAAACCATTATTGCCAACGGTGATCCTAAAAAACTGGTAAATGAATGTGAAAATGAACAGGTTCGGGCTTTTCTGAGCAGAGGGAAAAAATCATGAGTATCAAGGCAAACCCCGTTGCAGTGGGTGGTTTTGTAATTGGCGCCATTATCCTGATTGTGGTCAGTTTGCTGGTTCTGGGTTCTGGTCGTCGGTTTAAAAATGATTTGCGACTGATGGCGGTATTTCCCGGTTCAGTAAAAGGTTTAAGTGTCGGCTCACCGGTATTATTCAGGGGAGTCGATATCGGTTCAGTAGCCAGTATTCGCCTGTATCATAATCATAAAACCCGCCAGAGCCTGGTGCCTGTCTATATTGATCTGAAACAGGAAGTTCTGGAGTTAATGAAACAGGGTAAGGAAGAGAAGGAACTGACTAAGGAAGAAGCCCTGGGTTTTATGGTTCTGATGATCAAGCAGGGTCTGTATGCTCGGCTGACACTGGAAAACCTGGTATCGGGCCGACAGTTAGTAGAATTTGAAATTGATCCGAATATAAAAATAAAACTCACAGGTATTGATAAAAATTATCTGGAGATACCGACCGTGGAGTCGGATTTAAATAAGCTGCAGAACCTGTTTAAATCCATCCCCTTAAAAAAGCTCACTGAAAATCTCGTGATTACGGTAACTGAGATCAATAAAATGTTTGCCAGTGAGAAATACAGAGGTGTTCTGCATAATATTAATGAAGCCATTGCCGGCAGCCGCAGACTGGTGGACAGTTTAAACAGCCAGATCCCGCCGTTGGTGGAATCAGGCCGGGAGCGTCTGGATCAGGCAGAGGTTTTACTGAACACCACAGAAACCCAGCTGGAACTGACTCGCTTATCCACCAACCTGAATCATCAGTTAACTCAGCTGACTCAGTCTGCTGATAAAGCGTTTAAGAAAAGTGATGAGACCTTTGAAAATATTAATGCCATTGTTGATAAGCAAAGTGTAGCACGTCATAATCTGGAGCAGAGTCTGCAGGAACTGTCCAGAGCGGCTAAATCATTCAGAGTATTTACGGAGTACCTGGAACGGCATCCTGAAGCTATTATTCAGGGCAAAAAGAAGTATTAGTTAGAAAATTTTAGATTTTAGGCTTATGAGGTTTGGAATATGTTTTTGAGTCGATGGTGGGTTCTGGGTTTTCTGGTGGTATTGCTGAACGGCTGTGGCACTTCGCAGAAGACCGATTTTTATCAGTTAAATACCGAGGCGAATCACGCCTTAACGGGGGTTGAGAAAGGGGATATTATCGGTATCGGTCCTATTCATCTGCCGGAATACATCAAGCGTCCGCAAATTGTCACGCGAACATCTAAATACAGTCTCAATGTATCAGAATTTAACCGCTGGATAGAACCCTTTAGTGATGCCATTACCCGGGTACTGGTGATTAACCTGTCCAATGAGCTGGTGTCTAATCGAATTTTCTGGCTGCCCAGAAGCGACCGCCAGTATCCACTGGATCTGAGAGTAGCCATTGATATCGGCCGCTTTGATGGTGAACTGGGCAAGGAAGTCACCCTGGAATCCCGCTGGATAATCTTTGACAGAGACGATAACCCACTGCAGACTCATATCTCAATTATCCACGAACCCGTCCCTGGCCAGACCTATAAAGACCTGGTAATAGCCATGAACAACGCACTGAACAAACTAAGCTAGGAAATAGCCCAGGCCGCCCGAACCCATCTACAGAAATAACCGGCACAAATAGCAATAATTCCAGAAAGCTCTATTGCTCTTTCTGAACGCTGAACGCTTATTTCCACTAGGTCGTCAAAACTGGAACATAAGAAATCAACAACAACCACACCAGCATAATCATCAAAAACGGAAAGGTGGCCTGGAACAGCTTTAAGATAGGCTGTCTGAAACGCTGGCTGGCGATAAACAGGTTAATACCTACCGGCGCGGTGTCATATAACCGATTTCCAGGTTGGCCAGGAAGATAGTGCCCAGGTGAACCGGGTCAAAATTGTAACGCATGGCCAGGGGGATAATCAGGGGGACTACCACTACAATGGCAGAAAAAATATCCATCATGGCACCGACCACCAGCAGGAACAGGTTAAGCAGTAATAAAAACTGTAACTGACTGTCAATATGCTGTTCAACCACAGCCAGTAAGCGCATAGGCAGTTGGGAATCAATTAACAGGTTGGTCAGTCCCATGGCTACACCCAGAATAATCAGGATACTGCCCACCAGAGTAGTCGTCTCAATAAGTATTTTAGGCATATCCCGGATAATATGAATTTTCTTACTGATCACGGTTTCCACAAACAGGGTATAGGCAGCTGTCAGTGCGGCCACTTCGGTAATGGTGACAAAGCCGCTGAAAATACCGGTAAAAATAAAGACCGGCATCATAATGCCCCAGATACCTTCCCGCATGGCGATAAAAATTTTAGACCAGGAAAATTTATGGGTTGGAATGTTGAGTTTATGGGCGGAGAAAATGCTGAATATGGACAAGATAAGCAGCAGTACCAGGCCGGGCAGCATACCGCCGATAAACAGTTCATCAATACTGACACCGGACACAATACCATAAAGCAGAATGGCCATACTGGGTGGGAATAACAGGCCCAGGGAACCAGAGGTAGTTAATAGTCCCAGGCAGAAACGATGTCGATACTGGGCATTTTCCAGCATGGGATAAAGCAGGGCACCCAGAGCGATAATAGTCACACCGGAGGCGCCGGTAAATGCGGTAAGCAGAACAGGATACAATGGTAACAATGGCCAGGCCGCCGGGCATCCAGCCCAGCAGGGCATTAAATAGTTTAATCAGTCGTTTGGTACCGTCACCGGCGGATAAAATGATCCCGGCAAAAGTAAACAGGGGGATGGCTACCAGGTTAGGCTGTGAAGCCAGTCGATACAGTTCAATGATCAGGATACTCGGATCAAGCTCAGCCGAATAACTGGCCAACAGACCGCCAGCCCCCATAATGGCAAACAGGGGGGTACCCAGTATGGCCAGTAGAACCAGAATTAGAACAACTATAATCATTTGCTAAGATCAGTACATGAGCAATTAGCCGCAGGACAGGGAGTTTCATCCTGTACGACCCGTTCGGGTTCAAAGTGGGTAATACTAAGCAGTAACAGGTGCAGACTTAAAATAGAAAATCCGGCGGGCAATACCAGGGTAAGATATACAGACCAGCGCTCATTCGAGGGGGTGTATTCCCATTCATCCCGCCAGAACACCATGGCACCAGGCCAGAATTCCACTGATTACAGCACTTAACAGCAGCAGGGGGCGGATCAGTTTTTTCTGTGTTTCGGGTTTTAAAAAATGCACCAGCACATCAATTTTTATATGCCGGTTCTGTTCCGATACCAGTGCTGCACCCATAAAAATAATAAACAGGATCAAATGGCGGGAAACCACTTCCATATGGGTAAAACCGGTATCAAAGAAATTGCGCGAGATGATCTGAATAATGGCCATAATCAGCAGTAATAATAAACTGCCGGCGGCCACAAATTTTTCAAAAATAATCAGGCCATGCTTAATCCGATATATGATTTTAAATGGGGTTGACATAATTTAGACACTCACTATAAAACGGTCAACAAAATCATCAACTCACCTGGCTGCTTTAGCTTCAGCCTGTTTTTTACGAAATTCATCCAGCAGTTTGGTGGTTCGCTTGAACATCTTCTTGGATATATAATCGGAATCAATCAGTTTTTGTGCGGCCTTGTCACGAATCGCCAGCATTTCCTGTTTTTCCTGTTCATTCCAGTCCCACATAAACTTGATGCCGCTGTCTTTTAATAATTTTATACTCTGGATATTATCACGGCGGGTGATGTCATTAATCCGCTTACCCGCTTCCTCGCCTGTGGTTTTTAAAAGTTTCTGCAGATCATCCGGCAATTTCTTATAAAAACGATTGCTGACGACCAAGGCGCCAATAGCATTAGTCATGGTCACATTGGTGGCATAAGACAGTTTGGTATACCACTGCATGGTCAGAGCACCAAAAGCCGAGTTATAGACGGTATCAATACTGCCGTGTTTGGCCGTCAGCTGAGTATAAACCTCAATAATTGACAGGGGTACGGGAGACACGCCGGCGACTTCTGCAAAGGCTTCACCAATGGGATCCCCCTGCCATAACCAGATATGACGTTTTTTCAGTTCTTCCAGAGAATGAATAGGCTTCTTGGAGAAAAAATGAATGGCTCCGACTTCCGGCCAGCCCAGCAACTCAAAACCCTTGTAGCGGAAACCGGCTTCAATTTCGGGCATCAGCTTATCCCGGACATAGTCCGATTCATCAGTATTTTTAAACAGGAAGGGCATTTCCAGTACCCGTGCTGATGAATAAATACGGCCGACACCATAACCGGTGAAAAAAGCACCCTGCAGCTGACGGCTGCGGATTTTTCTCAGTACATCGGGTTCATCACCCATCACCCCGCCGGGATAAATTTTGAATTTAAGACGGCCGTTACTTTTTTTATACACCTCTTCTGCCCAGCGGTCGATTTCTTTCATCTAGGCCGTGTCGGGCGGCACCAGGGTGGCAAATTTAAATGTGAACTGTTCTTTTGCGCTGGCACTGGACGCGGTCAGTAAAGCTGCCAGCAGTAGAGAGCTTAAAATCAGGGAGCAGACCAGAGAGCCGGCATAGATAGGACGAATAAAATATTTTAAAACCATAAATCTTCCTTCTCCAGTAATAGAGAAGCCTTCTGTTTGGAAATGTTGTTAATTAATGCCTGTTCCGGGTATAAATCGTCCGGTGCATTGATAATATGAGATCATAGGTATGATCTTTAGGAATTGAAATGAAGCCAATTTGATGATCAAATAGTTGTTATTTAGGCAATTATTCATCAACAAAAAGGCTTCAAATGAGAAGTACCACATTATCAAAAAA
>JBHNNM010000128.1:0-7086 GCA_048563625.1 Gammaproteobacteria bacterium
ACAGAAAATTGGCATTTCTGATGAACAGCTGACGACGGCTCAACAATCCTTAAGCAGTCCTGATCAGAATATGTTAACCCAGAAACTGGCACTGATCAGTAAATCGGGACGGGTAATATCGGTTACAGCATTTCCTGCCTGTTATGCGGGTCATGATCAACCCGGCAAAAGTTTTACTATATACTTGGTGGATGTATCGCCCTTTGTAGAGGTGGAAAAAGCACTGAGAAAAAGTGAAGAAAAATACCGGGAACTGGTTGAAAATGCCAATTCTATTATTCTGCGCTGGGATAAAAAAGGCTACATAACTTATTTTAATGAGTTTGCCCAGAAAATTTTTGAATATACGGAAGAAGAAATTATCGGTAGGCATGTTATGGATACTATTGTGCCTGAAACTGAATCCACTGGCCGGGATCTTTCACCGCTGATGGATGAAATCTGCCGTCATCCGGAAAGCTATGAAAGTAATACCAATGAAAACTCTACTAGGTCCGGCAAAAGATTGTGGATCACCTGGACTAATAAAGTGCTTAGAGATGATTCAGATAATGTTATCGGGGTGCTGAGTATTGGTACGGATATTAGCCGTCAGCGGGAGATTGAAGACGAATTACGCCATCGGCATAAAATGGATGCTATTGGTGAGCTGGCTGGAGGGATGGCGCATGATTTTAATAATATGCTGCATGGTTTAATGGGCTTTGCTGAAATTCTTGAGTACAAGCTAGAGGATGACAAGCTTAAATATTATGACCGCAAAATTATCACCATTGCCCAACAGTCATCGGAGCTGACCAACAAACTGCTGGCGTTTGCCCGTAAGGGACAATACCAGATGGTATCGGTGGATTTAAACCGGGTGATTCATGAATGTGGTGGTCATGCTCGAACATATGCTGGATAAACGTATTGTTATTGAAACCGTGACTCAAAGCGGACAGTGCTGTACCGCAGGAGACCCAACCCAGTTACAGAACTGCCTGCTGAACCTGGCGATAAATGCCAAAGATGCTATGCCGCAGGGCGGACTGCTAAAAATATCCAGTCAGGATGTCAAACTTGATTATGAGCAGATCCAGGCACAGAACATGACACTTGAACCCGGGGACTATATCCGAATAGATGTCAGTGATACCGGTACTGGAATGAACCAGGAAGTTAAGCGCCGTCTGTTTGAACCCTTTTTTACCACCAAGTCACATGCTGAAGGTACCGGTATGGGGCTGGCTGCAGTATATGATACTTTAATTAATCATGGCGGGGCAATTACGGTTGAAACGGATGAAGGAATGGGCAGTTGTTTTTCGCTTTACTTCCCAAAATGTCATTATGAGCTGGCAGAAGAAGTAATAGATGAAAGTGAGACTGTTTCCCGTAAAACCCATATTATGCTGGTGGATGATGGAGAAATTATCAGGACTTATACAAAAGTGCTGTTTGAAGAACACGATTATACTGTGCAGACCTGTGAGCACGGCACAGAAGCTATAAACTATTACCGGGATCATGGTGATAAAGTTGATCTGGTTGTTCTGCATATGATGATGCCGCAGATGAGTGGTAAAGAAGTGTTTTACGCCCTCAGGACCCTGGACCCTGAAGTTAAGGTTATTATTGCTTCCGGCTATGGTATGGATAAGGATATACAGAACCTGCTGGATAATGGTGTTTTAGAATTTGTACAGAAACCTTTTACTCTGGAAAAATTGTCCGATATTATGCATAAGAATATGTAACTGAAAATGGTTTTTGAATGCTATATTATGTCGGCTTTTCCAGGTTTTCTTACAGGATAATTATCCTCAGTACCTTTCTTTATCTTCTTGCTGGCAGTACGGCCCTTCAGGCAGATGCTGAAATCAATGCAGGCTTAAAGACTAAACTCCAGACTGCCCTGAAGGCAAAGGGCAAGGATTATCAACCCAGAACTGAGCATCTTAAACTAGACGGTTCCCCTGTTTATACCAATCGTTTAATTCTTGAACAATCCCCATATCTGCTGCAGCATGCCCATAATCCCGTCAACTGGTACTCATGGGGACCTGAGGCCTTTGCCCGGGCAAAAAAGGAAAATAAGCCGGTTTTTCTGTCCATAGGTTATTCTACCTGCCACTGGTGTCATGTAATGGAACGGGAAAGTTTTGATAACAAAGCCCTGGCAGACTATCTGAATAAACACTATATTGCCATAAAAGTGGACCGGGAGCGCCGTCCCGATGTGGACAAAGTTTATATGACGGCCGCCATGCTGCTTAACGGCAGCGGTGGCTGGCCTTTATCGGCGATATTAACTCCGGACGGCAAGCCGTTTTTTCTGGGCACTTATATGCCCCGTGAGACTTTTCTGGATGTTCTGCAGCGGGCTGAACAATTATGGCAGCAGGATGAAGCACAATTAAGAAAAATGGCTGATAAGATCAGTGCAGCAGTACAGGGCCGTCAGCAAAGTATGCTGCAGGCTGAACATATTGGTAAAGAACGGGTCCAGATAGCCGTGATCAGTCTGCTGAACCGTTTTGATGATTTACAGGGCGGTTTTTCCCAGGCGCCAAAATTCCCGAATGAAACCTATCTCTTCTTACTGCTGGATAGCACTATCAGAGAGCAGGATAAAGAAGTTTATCAAGCTCTGAGACTGACCCTGGACATGATGGCTCAGGGCGGGATTTACGATCAAATCGGTGGTGGTTTTCATCGTTACTCAACGGACAATGAATGGCTGGTACCCCACTTTGAAAAAATGCTCTATAACCAGGCCTTATTGTCTATGGTGTACCTGCAAATGTACGCTATCAGTCAGCAGCCGCGGGATCAGCGGATTGTTACCCAGACTCTGGACTATGTACTGAGGGATATGCGCAGTAAAAGCGGCGGCTTTTATTCAGCCAGTGATGCCGACAGTGACGGCAGGGAAGGGCAGTATTTTCTTTGGACTGAAGCGGAGCTTAAACAATACCTGCCACCCAGGTTATATTCTCTGGCAATAGCTCTTTACGGCGTTACGCCGGAAGGCAATTTCAGTGAACCGACTGCTGAAGGCGGTTTAAATACTCAAAGCCAGGGAGAAAATATATTACATCTGCCCGTTTCGATTGAGGACTATGCCCGTCAGCATCATCTTAATTTCGGGCAGCTTTACCAGGATGTGGATCGGATCAGATCCATATTACTGCAGCAGCGTCAGCACCGAATGGCTCCGGCCATAGACAAAAAAATCATTACGGCCTGGAACGGTATGATGATCACCGCCCTAGCCAAAGCGGGAACACAACTGGCACAGCCTCGTTATCTGCAGGCGGCACAAAAAGCAGCGGAGTTTTTATGGCAGACCCATTATCGTGACGGTCAACTCTGGCGGGCCAGTCTTGAGATCAGACCTTCTGTTAAGGCAACCCAGGCCGATTATGCCTGGCTGGCACAGGCTTTTATAGCTCTTTATGATGCCACCGGGGAAGCACAATGGTTAAGCCGTGCCAGGGAATTAAGCCTGAAAATGATACAGAGGTTCTGGGATAAGGAAAGCGGCAATTTTTATTTAAGTGTCGAGTCAGCTGAAACTTCCCCTGATAACAATCAATCATCAGAGCCGGTTGTTCTGTTTAACCGCCCCAAAGATTTGTATGACGGTGCCATTCCTTCAGCCAATGCGGTTGCCCTAGATGTGCTGACACAATTGTATTATCGCACCGGGGATGATTATTATCAGGCCAAAGCCATGGCACTGGTGGCCTCGGTATCGGGGATGATAAAAACCGCTCCTACTGCCTTTGCTTATTTCCTGACAGCAGTGAATAAACTTAATTTTGGTGAACTGGCCTGCTCAGACAGGGGTGCGGTGTTATATGCAGCTAAAGGGCATATGCGTATAGAGCCGCAACTGAAGCGGCGTATAAAATCAGCAGGCAATACTCAACTGGTTCTGCAGTTTAAAGTTATACTGGATAAAAACTGGCATATTAATAGTCATTTTCCACTGGATGAAGATTTACAGCCCACTTCAATAAAACTGGATAAGAAGTTTAGAACGTTCTGGAAACTGGCACAGGTAGAGTATCCTGAAGGTGTACGGGTTAAACTCAGTATCAGTGATGAGCCACTGTCTCTGTACCATGAACAGGTGATTATTAAAGTGAAGCTGGAGTCCGTAAAAGCTCAGAAAATTCAGAACAGCCAGACTGAAATGGATAATAAACAGGAGGACAATCTCCTGGATCTGCTGCCGGTACAGCTATATTACCAGAGCTGCAATGATAAAATTTGTCTGGCACCGGAAATACAGGTTTTTTATATTTCTCCCCATTAACAGGAAATGAATTATTGGCTTAAATCTTGCATTTTCAAACCCAATGAAGCTTAAAACCCAACAACTCATCATTTTTTTGACGCTCAGCCAGCTGGCTTTTGTAATGTCAGCGGTTATATTTGCGTCTGCCGCTTTTGCTCTGGAACGTGAATATGTTGTGCGTATGGCCAAAACAGACTGGCAGACAGAGGGCAAAAAGAACTATGAATGCACCCTCTGGCAGAAGATCCCTTTTTATGGTGAAGGCAGGTTTACGCATCAATCAGGCTATGAAGTGCGTTTTGACCTGTATAGTGATACCCCGGTGATGCAGGATGCTAGAGTGATCCTGCAATCTGAACCGCCGCCCTGGCGTCATGATGATACGGTGTTTGAAATTGCCAAACTGGACTTTAGCAGCGGCCATAACCCTTTAACGGTTAATCATCCCTATTCTTCGAGAATGTTCCAGCAACTGGAAAACGGCATGTCCCCCGGTAATTATCTACCGGGATCTGGCGGATGGGCGGGATATTATTGCCGTCATGCTTTCTCCGATACACTTTCGTAAGGTGCTGGCTAAATACCGGGAATGTGAACAGTCCCTGATGGATTTTGATCTGGAAAGAATAAAAAAATTCAGATTGTATTTTGCCACCAATAAGGATGAACTGACTTCCCGTTCCAAACGAGATCTGGACAATGTGCTGCGTTATCTGAAGATAAACCCCAAAATAAAGCAGATCCGCATTGATGCCCATGCGGATGCCAAGGGCCGCCGTCGTTTTAATGACAAGCTGGCGGAAAGGCGTTCTGAATCGGTCGTTAAATATTTAGTTTCTATCGGGGCAAAAAGGGATATGATCTATGCGGTCAGCCATGGTGAACGGGAACCGACCTTTTCTAATAAAACCGCTCGGGAACGTTCAAAAAACCGCCGGGCCGATGTACAGCTACTGGAAACACCTCCTCCTACATTGGAAGAACAAAAAGCCATGGAAGTGGCACGAAAAGCAGAACGCAGACGCCTGCTGCGGGAAAAATCCATATTTAACAAGCCACCAGTGGTTAAGAAACCAGCTTCTGACAAACAATCAGATAATAATCCGGCTGTAGAACAACAGGATATGCAGGATAATCCTGAACAGGAATCCGTGCCTATTGATGATGAGCCGCCGCCACCGAACTTTATCAACCTAGATCATTTAATTGATAAAAATACGGTGCAGGGACTAAAAAAATAACGATTGCCAGCGTTCAGAGCAACCACTTTTTATCAATCCCTGTCGATCCAGAGTAGAAATCTGTCTCAATTTACAGGATAATGCCTTGCTTTAAATAGCAATACCAAGTAAGGGAGAAATTCTCGATGTCTGATGTAAAAAAAGTGGTCCTGGCCTATTCCGGTGGTCTGGATACTTCCATTATTCTTAAATGGCTTAAAGACGAGTACGATTGTGAAGTCGTCACCTTTACAGCAGATGTCGGTCAGGGCGAAGAAGTCGAGCCGGCACGGGCCAAAGCGGAAGCGGCAGGCATTAAAGAAATTTATATTGATGATCTGCGCGAAGAATTTGCCCGTGATTTTGTATTCCCCATGTTTCGTGCCAATACCATCTATGAAGGTGAGTACCTGTTAGGCACCTCTATTGCCCGTCCCTTAATTTCCAAACGCCTGATTGAAATTGTTAATGAAACCGGTGCCGATGCGATTTCTCATGGCGCTACTGGCAAGGGTAATGACCAGGTGCGTTTTGAACTGGGTGCCTATGCTCTTAAACCGGATATTAAAGTCATTGCGCCATGGCGTGAATGGGATCTCAATTCCCGTGAAAAATTAATGGCCTATGCCGAAGAACATGGAATTGCCATTGAGAAAAAGCAGGGTAAAAAGTCTCCCTATTCCATGGATGCCAACCTGCTGCATATTTCCTATGAAGGCGGTATTCTGGAAGATCCCTGGGCAGAGCCGGAAGAATCTATGTGGTTATGGACCGTTTCCCCGGAAAAAGCTCCGGATGAGCCGACTTACCTGGAATTTGATTATGTCAAAGGTGATATTGTGGCCATTAACGGTGAAAAGATGTCGCCTGCCACTATTATGGAATACCTCAATAAAGTCGGCGGTGAAAACGGTATCGGTAGAACTGATATCGTGGAAAACCGCTATGTGGGTATGAAAGCTCGCGGCTGTTATGAAACACCGGCTGGTACCATTATGCTCAAAGCTCATCGTGCTATTGAATCCATTACCCTGGACAGAGAAGCGGCCCACCTTAAGGATGAGCTAATGCCCAAGTACGCCAGCCTGATATACAACGGTTACTGGTGGTCTCCAGAACGTGAAATGCTGCAGAGCCTGATTGATAATTCTCAGGAAGTGGTTAACGGCCAGGTCAGAGTCAAGCTTTATAAGGGCAATGTCATTGTGGTTGGCCGGGATTCTAAAACTAATAGTCTGTACGATGATAATATCGCTACGTTTGAAGATGATGAAGGTGCCTATAACCAGAAAGATGCCGAAGGCTTTATTAAACTGAATGCCCTGCGTCTGCGTACCGCCGCTCAAAAGCGCATCAAAAATTCATAACAATAAATTCCCTCTCCGTCCGGGAGAGGGCTGACCTTTTCAAACACCCTCTCCCTCTGGGCTGTCTCTTGATCATATCTCATGAGACAACTTCAGAGGCGATGGATTGTGCCATCATCATACCATCTACCCAGTCTTGCAGACGATACCAGCCTTTCCACAGTGTAGTCCAGCCAACAATTCCGGTACGTTTAGTATCTATCCATCCACC
>JBHNNM010000129.1:0-7053 GCA_048563625.1 Gammaproteobacteria bacterium
GGGTGAGATGTTGATACTCATATTACCTATTGCTTATAAAACTGTCAGAAGCTTTATATTTCAACAGGTTTTGTGAGTATTAGCATCTTTCTTCACTCATCAGAGCGGAGAAGAGCCTAAATTTTTAACAATACGCGGAGTTTGAGTGCCAATGTTTGCAGGACCAAGCAAGTTACTTAAATCAAGACTGGAAAGTTTACAGGATAATCTCGCTACCGAGAATCCTATTTTAATTGATGCCGTTGACTCGTTTAAAGAGCTGGACAGAGTTGGCTATCGACTGGGTTTATTAACCCCTGATCAATCTTTTGCAACCAGCATTTCATGGTGGCCGTTGATTTCCATTCTGGGTACTTTCTCAGCAGGTAAATCTTCATTTATTAATAGTTACCTTGGTTTGGATCTCCAGTTGACCGGTAACCAAGCTGTGGATGATAAATTTACTGTCATCTGTTACAGCCAGGATGAACAGGTCAGAGTATTACCCGGCCTGGCTCTGGATGCTGATCCTCGCTTACCTTTTTATCAGATCAGTGAAGAAATAGAAAAAGTATCTGCCGGCGAAGGCAGCCGAATTGATACCTATCTGCAGTTAAAGACTTGCAAAAGTGATGCCTTAAAAGGCAAGATCCTGATTGATTCTCCCGGATTTGATGCCGATGAACAGCGTAACTCCACCTTAAAAATTACCGATCATATTATTGATCTGGCGGATCTGGTGCTGGTGTTTTTTGATGCCAGACATCCCGAACCCGGTGCCATGAAAGATACCTTGCAGCACCTGGTAGAAGGCACTATTCGCAGAAATGATGCGGGTAAATTCCTGTTTATTCTTAATCAAATGGACTCTACCGCCAAGGAAGACAATGCTGAACAGGTGGTTGCAGCCTGGCAGAGAGCCATTGTGCAGACCGGTCTGTCCACTGGACGTTTTTACTGTATTTACAATGAAAAAGTGGCTCAACCCATCGAAGATGAACATCTTAAACAGCGCTATAAGGAAAAGCTGGATATTGATCTGGGTGAAATTAAGCATCGTATGCAGGAAGTCAGCGTAGAGCGGGTCTATCGTATTGTCGGTGCCCTGGAAAACACCGCTAACCAGATTGAACAGTTAGCCGTACCCAGAATTAAACAGGCAATGGAAGCCTGGTCCCGGAAAGTTCTGATCTTTGATGGTATTTTATACGGTCTTATTATTGCGGCACTTATTGGTTTTTCAGTTTACGCTGGATGCTGGGTAGACTGGTCTTTTCAGCCGCCGCCCTGGCTGGAAAGTTTTAAAGCCAGTAAAATAGCTCAGGGTGTCACTGCCGGACTGTTCATTGCGGTATTTGCCGGCATTCACTACTGGGTACGCAGTAAAGTCGCTAAAAAGATAGTGAAGACTCTGCCTACGGAAAATGGTCCGGGTAATATTGCGGCTGCTTTTTTAAAGAATACCTTTCCTATGCGTAGTATCTTTGCCGTTAATCCGGCTGGCTGGGGCAGAAGGGCACGTAAAACCATTGAACGGGTTCGTAATGAAGCGGATACCTTTGTGAAATCGCTTAATGATAAATTTGCCGATCCTCCGGGACGAAAGGAAGCAGAGGAACAGGCTAAAGCTGAGGCTGAAGCTAAGTAAAGAAGCTTAAATTTATTATCCGGCAAAAAAAGCGCCTATACTTGAAACTAATTATTGAGTTTCCCTAACTCCGGAGCAGGATAGTATGGATTTTGAAAGAGTTTCCTTTGCTTTTTTTATTGTTTTTGCACTGACCATTAACTTTGGTTTTTTTGCCGGTGATATTGATAACCCTGCCCATCATCATGTTATGAAACTGTATGCGGCGATTATTATCAGTTTAATTGCCACTATTATTAAACTGGGCGATCGAACTCATATTGGTTCGGTACTCTTGGCCACCAGTCTGGTCGCCGATCTACATCTTCTGGCTGCCGCATTTATCTGGGGATATTCCCAGCATGTTTCAGATACCGGAGTGACTCCTGATATTATGGCGACCATTGTTTCTGTTTCCGGTGGTGCACTTATTGCCAATATCACCTCAGTGGTATTACTGGTTATTGAAACGGTTGTAGTTCGCCGGTAATGAATAATCTGATTTTCCTGTTTCTGAAACGGATCAGACTGCCCTTATTATTATTAATTACCAGTTATGCGGTGGTCATCCTGGGTTTTGTGCTGATCCCCGGCCGTGATGATCAGGGCAATGTCTGGCATATGAGTTTTTTTCATACCTTTTACTTTGTCAGTTTTATGGGCTCAACCATTGGTTTTGGTGAAATTCCCTACGAATTTACCAATGCCCAGAGAATGTGGACGGTATTCAGTATTTATATCACCGTTACCGTCTGGTTATACAGTATTGGTGCTGTTTTAAGTACCCTGCAAAATCCCACGTTTAAGAAAATTCTTAGAGAAAATGAATTCCGGCGTAAAATCAGGCGTATTAAGGAACCGTTTTATCTGATTTGCGGCTATGGTGATACCGGCAAGCTGCTGGCCCATGAACTGGCAGAAAATGATATACTTTCAGTGGTTATTGATATTGATCCGGAGCGCATTGACGATTTGCTGATCAACGAACCCTATGTGGATATTCCAGCCCTGGCGGGTAATGCTTCCTATCCTGAAGTCCTGGAAAAAGCCGGTTTGACAAAACCTGACTGTCGTGGGGTTATAGCCCTGACCAATAAAGATCATGTTAATCTTAAAATAGCCATTGCTGCTCGTTTGCTCAGTAAAAAACGGGTTATTGATGATAGCGATCTTATGCTGGTCTGCCGGGCAGAAAGCAGTTATGCGGAAGCCAACATGGCCTCGTTCGGCACCAGTTATATTATTAATCCCTATGAAGTATTTGCCCGTAGACTGGCGCTTTCGGTACGCTCACCCAGTGCCTACCTGGTGTATGAATGGTTGACCAGTGTCCATTATCTTGACGATGATAATGAGGATGATATAAGTGAAGATGATGATAATCAAAATAAGAATGATAAAACTCATCTGGTTCGGGAAGAACCCATTTTTCCTCCCAAAGGACTCTGGGTTATTTGTGGTTACGGACGTTTTGGCAAGGCTGTGGCCCGTCATTTAAATTATGTCGGTATACAAACCAGGGTTATTGAAGCCATGCCGGAGCTGACGGAACCGCCGGAAGGAAGTATTCACGGTAAGGGGACAGAAGCAATTACCCTGCGCGAAGCCAATATTACGGATGCTGTGGCCATTGTGGCAGGCACGGATAATGATGCCAATAATCTTTCCATTATTATTACGGCCAAGGATGAATTAAAACGGGTCTGGCAGACGAAGCAGCAGAACCGGGCATTTAACAGCCGTTATCATTTGCTGGTGGATGATGAACTGCAGCAGGAAGAACTTGCTCAAGAAGAGCCTAAACTGTTTACCGTTGCCCGTCAGAACCATAGCCATAATAAAGAAGTGTTTGAACAGGCTGAACTGGATTTTATTATGCAGCCGGCCAGTATTATTGCCGGAGAAATCCTGTCTATTATAAAAACCCCTATGCTGGACAGGTTCCTGTCTCTGGCCAGACGTCAGAGAGATGCTTGGGCCAACCTGTTAATCAGCCGGATCAGCAGTTTTATTGAAGAAGATGTACCGAATACCTGGATGCTGGAAATATCTGAACAACAGACTCCCGCAGTAGCTTATTTTCTGAAACAGGGAACAATCATGCTTGATGAAATGCTGCGTCATCCCAGAAACCGGAATAAATCTCTTAATTGTGTGGTCTTACTGGTACATCGAAAAATAAGCCGCTTGCCTAATCAAAAAAACAGGCGGACAGCCCCTTCTAAAAGAGAACGTTTTAAAGACTATCTGCTGCCGGAAGGTGACTTTGAGATACAGGAAGGGGATCAGTTGCTGTTCTGTGGTGATTCAGAAAGTATGAATTTAATGTGCTGGACAGTCAGTAATATTAATGTCTACAATTACCTTAGAACCGGTTATGAATTGCCCAGCGGGTATGTCTGGCAGTGGATATATAAGAATAAATTACTGCGTCAGGAAAAACTCTATTCGCAACGGGAAAGTACCGGAACCAAAGCCAGTATTGAATAAAACGCTAAAAAATAATGAGTGTAACAGGACAATAATGTTTGATAAAAAAAAATTACCATTAAGTCTTATCATGTCCGGTCTGTTTTTACCGGTAACACTTTTTGCTCAAAGCAGCTATATGTTTCCCAGCGATATTACTGATCCTTCTGAGCAGACAAAAGTCGATGCCGAACGGGCACAACGCTATGAGTCAGAGCGGAAGTGGGTATATCCTGATGAAAAAAATATTTCTGCGCAAAGACAATATTCTCAACCACAGAATTCTTATGAAAACTCCAGTAATGGGTCAGAATATCCACGTTCTGAACATTATAAATATGATGACTTTTCTAATAGGAATTCTTCTGAAGATCAGGGCAGACATACATATGAGGGCCGACGATATCAACCGTCAGAATCTCATTATGATAATAGTCAGTCCCGATACCAGTCAGAGCCATCATTCCAGTCTGAATCCCGTTACCAACCCGAACAGCGCTATCAGTCTGAAAGGAGCCTTCAGTCTAATAGGAGCCATCAGCGGGATAATAATAGCTATCAGCGTGACACTAAAGGCTATCAGCAGGATAATAATAACCGTCAGTTTGATAACCGCTATCAGTCTGATAATTCCTATTTTCCGCAGACGTCCGGAGCAATATACGTCAGTGATTTGATAAAAAAACCTGAAGGTCAGGCTAAACGATTTTTCCCGGAAAAAGGTGATATTGGTCAGTACAGAGCCAGGGCAAAACAACCTTTTAACAATCCCATCAACAAATTTGAAAAAGCCACTGACCAGGTTCAGTCTCAAATCCGATATATTCCAGTACCCGTATATACTTATGCATTGCCTCCGGAAACTTTGCCGGGTACAGTTCCCGGTATTGTAACACCGCCTAACATGGTACCGGGCTACAGCCATCTTAGTCCGTCTTACGGCTCATATAATAGTTCACCTTACTCACTGTATTCCCTGCCTGGAACAGGCGGTGTGCCGATTGTTAACCCATACGCAACGATGTTTCCTGATTATGGTGGTAATTATGGTCTCGGTAATGGAAGCGTATTTCCCTATAATCCTGCTAATACACCTGTAAATAGTCTTCCTGGATTCTCTAATATGCCAGGTATTTTTCCCTGATAAAAAATAATTTTTTAAAGGGATAGTTAGAAACTGCCGTAAAAAGCGTATGAAAAAAGGAATAATGTAGTTTTCCGAAATTTCATTATGTATAATTGCCGAGTTTGCTGAAAAGACAGTATTAATCCAGATCTTTATTAACTATTCAGTATAAACTACCGTATTAATTGTATAGTAATAAGTGGCCTTAAACTACAGAGTAAAAAAACAGATACAAAATCTTATGCACCTGAATAAAAAAACCGATTTTAATGAATACTCTGAACTTAAGGTAGCCATCATATCTGATACTCATGAAGAACTGGCTCCGGAAATCGCCAGTCAGGTAACAGAATGTGATCTGGCTATCCATGCCGGGGATATTGGTAATAGTGATGTGCTGGAAATGATGCAGCCTAAATCAGGCCATATTATTGCCGTTGCCGGTAATAATGATAAGCCTTATTTATGGGAGTTCAAGGACTGGGATCAGGTAAAAAATCTGCCTCAGCAGATAGAGTTAGCCATGCCCGGAGGCCGGATTGCTATTGAACACGGTCATAGACATGACATGTACAAGCCTGATCACAGTGACTTAAGAAAAGCGCATCCGGGGGCTCGTCTGATTATTTATGGTCATACCCACATTCAGGTTATTGATACCGATGATGAAGAGCACCACGTTTTAAATCCCGGGGCTGCTGGTTTTACTCGCAATAAAGGCGGTCCGTCCTGTATTATTCTGACTATTGAAAACGACCACTGGGACTACCAGGTACTCAAGTTTTCAGAAACCTAATCCTGCCTCGGCAATACCTTATTCAGGTATAAGTAACCAAATACAGCTGACAAAGTCGAACCCAGTAAAATACCCAGTCGATCATGCATCAGATTGGCTGTAGTGCCTCCCTGTTCAAAGGCCAGAGAGCCGATAAACAGACTCATAGTAAAGCCTACCCCGCAGATAAATGCTATGCCATATATCTGTTTCCAGCCGGTATTTCTTGGTAAAGCGGCAATATTTAGTTTTACAGCAATATAGCTGAATAAAAATATCCCTATCTGCTTGCCAAAAAACAGACCCAGAATAATACCCAGAGGTACCGGCTCAGTGAGGGTCTTCAGGGTAATACCTTCAAGTGATACCCCAGCATTAAAAAAGGCTAGAACAACACCGGCTAAAGTGGCATGAACGCCGGATTTTAATACGGCCACCCACAGAATGACACCGGTCAGGATATAAGGTGTGAGTTTACGAACATTCTGGCTGTTTATAAAGGCCAGGATCAGCATACAGGCAGAAGCTATTACCAGGCTGGTAAAAGACAGATCGCTGGTATAAAACACCGCAATAATAATGGCTCCCATATCATCCATAATGGCTAGGGAAACAAGGAAAATCTTTAATGAAGGCGGTACTCTTTTACCAAACAGAGACAGTATGCCCAGTGCAAAGGCAATATCAGTAGCCGTTGGAATGGCCCAGCCTCCAAGGGCTACCGGGTCGTTCCAGTTAATAAAAGCATAAATAATACCGGGCATAATCATACCGCCAAAAGCAGCAATGGCAGGTAAGATAATATTCCTTGGTGAGGACAGCTCACCTTCAATCAGTTCTTTTTTCAGCTCCAGACCTATTAACAGGAAAAATACGGCCATAAGTCCGTCATTAATCCATAATACCAAGGGTTTGGCAATTTCTAGGGCGCCAATTCGTACTTCAACTGGTATCGTTAATAATTCACCATAGAGATCTCGAAAAGGGGAGTTGGCCGAGAGTAAAGCCAGAACCGCTGCAATTAAAAGTAGAATCCCGCCGGCACTCTCTTTTTTTAAAAACTCTCGAAGATAATTA
>JBHNNM010000130.1:0-2066 GCA_048563625.1 Gammaproteobacteria bacterium
CTTTTTCTCCATCAGGCACACCCGGTCCCTGATCCTGAATGATCATTTTGATGGAATCATGTTGGCTCTTCTCCGGGAGAGGGCCAGGGTGAGGGGAATTTAAACCCTGTGAAAATAATTACATATTTCCTGCATGGCTCGCCCCTGCCATTGACCAATTAAAATTCCATGCAAGCGTATATCTTTACTGCGAAAATTCTGCAGCCTCTTTTTATGTTCTTCAGTAACAGGAAAACGACCATCAGTAACCAGTAACACATCTGCTTTTTCCCAGTCCTGCTGCTGAGTTTTTTTTAGAGCCGCAAGTAAGGGTTTGATCACATCGGTACCACCATGAAAGGTCTGGGTTAAAAATTCCAGTAACTGAGACAGACCACCCTGGGTTAAATCCAGTTCATGCTGAAGAACCTGATCCGGACCACTGAACAGATAGACATAGCAGGCCCGGTTTTCCTGCCAGGCTATTCTCAGGGCTTCCAGAACCAGAGCCTTGGCAATGTTTTCCGGTTCACCCTGCATGGAAGCCGAACCATCCAGACAGATCAGAATGGGTCCTAATCCTGATTCAGTCTCATTCTGTCTGTGTTCAACTTCTTCAAACGTTTCCATTTCCAGAGGCTCATGTTCTGACAGTACACCTTCTACCCGGTAGGTCAGTAAAGTATGTTCTGCGCGTTTGGCATGCCAGAGACGGTTTAACTGCGGATGTCCCAGCTGCATTAATTCACCAGGCAGCAGGTGGGATATATCATCACTGCGGTGAATACCAGATGTCTCAGAAACAGCATAAGGCGTTTTAATTTCAATTTCCTGCTCAACCATTCGTTTGACCGCTTCAAAAATCTGTTCAATAGTAGACAATTGTTCTTCAGAATTTTTCTGCTGCAGGCGTCCAAGGGCTGCCACCACCTGTTCCAGCCAGGGAAGTTGTTTAACCAGTTTACGGTAACGGATAATATCCCGCCACTGCTTAGAGGCCAGCAGCCCCTGAGTGAGATCCCAGCCCTGCCCAAGCATTTCACTCAGTTCTGAAAATACCGGTTCCAATTCATGCCATTGTTGAGCAAGTTCCTGCCAGCTTTGCTCAAGTATAGAATCATTATCCAGTATAAAAGGACTGTTTGCTGTTTCCGGACTTTCACTTTCATCAGCACCTTCGGGGGAATGAAGTGAGTCTGTGATTTCAGATAAATCCTGTTGCGGACTTTCCGGCTGCTTACTCAATCCGTCATCTTTAAAAGCTGAATCCCGGTCATTATGTTTATGCCGCCGAGCCAGTTTATCATCAAAGCCCGGATCAATTTTCTGCCACTGCTCTGCAGTACTGATAGCCTCACAGACATCTTCCAGGATAGAGTCCACCAGTGTTTCCTGGTTTTTACAGTATTGTACAATTTCCAGTACATCAAGACGTTTTAAGACCATTTCGCTGATAGAGACTTCCGGCCAGACCAGGGATTTATGATTTGGAAGATGCCCCTGCAATAAGGCTTCCCGCCATTGCAGTATGCCTTCAATGCGCTGATTCAGTCTCCATGAGGATGGGTAACAATAATATCGTAGAGTGTTTCCGGCAACTGATCCAGATACTGAAATTTCTGTTCCACTTGCTGCAGCGGATCCTGAAAGTGATTAGGCATAAGTAAATGACAGATTAAAGCGTCGGCAGCTTTCTAAAACCGCTGATCACTTTTTCCATGCGCTGTAGTAATTTCTGAGCACTATTTATAGTCTCTGACAAACTAGTTTCCGCCTGCTGCATAAACGATTCACCCAGCCATAAATACTTGGAGAGGGTTTCAGACAGACCGTCTTTCTGCTCTCCCAGGCGATTGATAAAAACCTGCAAATCATCTGCAATCTGTCGGGTTTCATTGACCCGTTTTAAAATAAAGTCCGCGGGGTATTTTCTGGCCTGCATACAGGGCTGGTTACTGAGCAGTACCCTGAACTGATTCTGTGGATTTTTGATGTATTTATCAATATGCTGCCAGTGTCCGTCAATATGACATTGCTGGTAGTAATCATCAAAAAACTGTTCTTTGAGTTCATCAAAGGTATAACCT
>JBHNNM010000130.1:2166-7044 GCA_048563625.1 Gammaproteobacteria bacterium
TTCATTACTGGCACCGACTACACATAACAGAGGCACTTTTTCACGCACATCGCCATTATCAAACTCACGTTCATTTAATAAGGTCAGCAGGGAATTTAAAATGGCGCTATTGGCTTTAAAAATTTCATCAATAAAGGCGATACTGGCTGAAGGCAGGTAATTTTTGGTGAGCCGGTGATAACGATCCGCTTCCAGAGACTTGATGGACAGCGGGCCGAAAATTTCTTCCGGTACAGAGAATCGGGTCAGCAGCCGCTCGAAATAGTCCCCTTCATTGATAGCATGATGCAGCCGTCTGGCCAGCTCACTTTTGGCCGTACCCGGCGCACCGATCAGAAGAATATGTTCACCGCTGAGCAGGGCTAATAAGGCCAGACGAACTGCTGTTTCCCGTTCAATAAAACCATCCTGTAGGGAATGGATAAGTTTATTAAGACGAGATTTTAAATGTTCTGTCTGAGCCATAGACCTGATTCATCAATAGAAAAGTTAATTATAAGGATTGTCCGTCCGGATATTCCCTCTCCCTCTGGGAGAGGGCCAGGGTGAGGGCCCTCATCCTAACCTTCTCCCATAGGGAGAAGGAACCAGTGGGTACTAAGTTGAGAGAACGACTCTAAGTTTTAGTGATTCTCATACACCACACCGCACTGCTCACGATGAGCCAGCCCCGTTTCCCGGGCATGTTCCTGGAAGGCTTTGTTTTTCCAGAAAAACGCTCCCGGCATGGTGGTCGGTATCACCAGCACATAAAATAATGCCCGGCCAATAACCGCCGCAGTTAACATACTGACAGCCGTCACACCCCAGAGGATTAAAGCTGTACTGCCGCTAACCACACCGCTGGCCAGAACAATCAACAATACCATATTAACCGCTAACACAGGCTGTTTATTAACCACCAGGTTTTACCAAATTTAGTTTCCTGTTCAAACTGGGCTGCAGCACCCTCGCCCTGCCCTTTTTTAAGCAGTACCCATAAGTCCCGACGATGGAAAATATGCCCTATAGCTTCAATAAACAGACCGCTGAACATAACCATTGCCAGAGTGCTTAACACCGGCAAATAGTCCTGTCCCTGATAAGCCATCCAGGGGACTACGGTAACCGCCAGTAGTAATCCGCCCATACTGAGCATGGAACCGTAAAAGGCAGTTAATACCTGCCAGTGGTTCCAGAAAGGAGGGGCTTCAATACGGTAAATTTTATGCATAAAGTACAATGCTATCGGGCCGGTAAATAAAGCCGCATAGCCGCATACCTGAGCCAGTGTATTGATAATGCCATGATACTGCTCTACCCACTGGGTCGTTAACAGCAGGCTGAAAAAGGCATAGCCCAGCAGGCTGTTAAAAAACAGCGCCACACCGGCCACTTCCCGGCTGACCTGAGAGGTTTTCAGGTTGTTAAAGGCCCGGTAAAAACGATGGGGTTTCCCTAGGTGCATGGTGGACATCACCAGACCAATGGTTTCGATTAACAGCATAAAACCTAATAAGGGAATAAAAATATCTGAGCCCTGAATACTGCTTAAAGCCTCCATTCACATGGCAGGCCCGATAAAAAACAGCATAAAGGCACCAACAACTGCCTGAGTAACCAGGGTAAACAGCACCAGAGGATTTTCCCGGGAGGATAATTTCGCCAGATTCCATTCCCGTTTCTTACCGTGCTTGTCATCAACAGTGGATTCAAAACGTCCAGTCTTATCATTGCGATGATATTTAATGGGCATGGAATCGGTATGGGTCATTTCCCGATGCGTGGAACGGGTCTGCTGAAAACGGATATTAGGATGGGTAATATCAGTTCTTGGCAGGCCAGGGATTTCTGTTTTAGCCTGTTCCCTGTTATCCGGGATGTTTTCAATAACGCCAAAATTAAGCGCATTACCCAGACAGGCGGATACACAGGCCGGTTTTAAACCTTCTTCCAGTCTGTCCACACACATATTACATTTGCTCACCTGCCCCTTAATAGGGTCAAGTTGCGGTGCATTATACGGACAGACCCAAGTACAGTAACCGCAACCGAAACAGATATCCGGATCCTGCAGTACCGCGCCGTATTCAGCAAACTTGGTATAGGCCCGGATTGGGCAGCCCTTTAAACACACCGGATCATCACAGTGATTACAGGCCATGGATATATTAATACGCTGATGTCCCACCTTCGACATAACCCACAGAACGGAAGGCAATATGTGCCGGATTATCGTTTTTCTCACTACAGGCCGCTTCACAGGCATGACAGCCAATACAATTGTCCGCAGTAAAATGAAAACCGTGCTGTTTATAACGGTTGGGATTATCTGAAGCTTTGGGATCACCGTTAATATTCAGACTCTTGCCGTACAGCTCACTGCTTTCATCAACCAGGTCAATGGACTTGCCGTAACGGTTATGGCTTTTAGTTTCCTTATCGCTTAAAAAAGCATAGGGTCTTTCTTCATCTCTGATCTGAAACATTTCTCTTCCCTGCTGCTTTAAAATTCTCTGGATTCAAGACATAACTGCGCCGCTTCGTGCTGATCCTCTACCGTTTCAACCCGAATAGCGGACTGTTTAAACGCCGGCTGCCGGGAATGAGGGTCTAACAGTCCTAGGGTCGGACGGTTAACACAGTCATGAAAGTGAAAAGGTATAAACACCATGTTATAGGGAACCCGCTGAGTCAGTTGTACCATAACAATGGCATCACCGCGTTTGGATACACAGCGTACATATTCCCCATGCACGACACCCAGCTCGTCTGCCGCATCAGGATTCATTTCCATATAGGGCATGGGACTGTACTTGTTATTATTACCGATTTTTCCGGTTTTGGTACGGGAGTGAAAATGCTCTACTACCCGCCCGGTATTAAGCCAGAACGGATAATCATTTTCTGGCTTTTCATTATTATCAATAAACGGCAGCGGGATCAGTTTGGCCTTGCCGTCTGCATAGCTGAAATGACCATCTGTATATAAACGCTGATCACCTTTGCCCGATTTTTGCTGTGCCTCTTCAGAAGCATCATCAGCCGTTTCACCTTTTGCCATGGCTTCAGTAAAGGGCCATTGAATACCTTTCTGCTGTTCAATTTTGTCATGCGACATACCGGAAATATCCACCAGACGGCCTTTGGACAGGTGTTTCATTTCTTCAAAGACCTGCTCCGGTTCATCGGGGAATTTTACTCTCTGGCCCTGTTCAAAACGTTTGGCCAGGTTATTAAAAATCCATAAGTCAGATTTTGAATTACCATGAGGTTTAACCACCTGACGGACAATATTGACCCGCCGCTCGGTATTGGTAAACGCTCCTTCTTTTTCTGCCCAGGTGGCCGCCGGTAAATACATATGCGCATACTGGGTGGTTTCCACATCCGCATAAGAATCCTGCACTACCAGGAAATCCAGTTTTTCGAGTGTCTTGCGGATCCGGGCAGTATTAGGCATGGACGTCATAGGATTGGTTGCTACCAGCCACAGTCCCTTAATCTGGCCGGTTTCAATAGCCGGGAAAATATCGGTTTCAGTTAAACCGCGTTTTTTAGGAAAGAATTCTGGATCAATACCCCAGTAATCGGCTATTTCATGACGATGGTCAGGATTTTCCAGCAAACGGTAACCGGGCAGGCCGGAACAGGATGACCATTCACGGGTTCCCATGGCATTGCACTGACCGGTAATGGATAAAGACGTGCCCCCTGGTTTGCCGATATTACCAGTCACCAGGTTCAGATTATTAATACCCACAACACCGTCAGAACCATGGGTGCTCTGGTTAATGCCCATGCTCCAGATACTCATAGCGGCATTGGATTTGGCATATAAACGGGCAACATTACGAATAGTATCTTCATCAATACCGGTTATTTCAGCCGCCGTGGTGGGATCGTATTGTGCCACCAGCTTTTCAAACTGCTCATAACCATTGGTATGTGACTCAATATAAGAGCGGTCTTCCAGACCTTCTTCGAGAATAACATGACATAAGGCATTAAGTAGTACCACATCCGTACCCGGTTTAATGGCCAGATGCATATCCGCTTTCTGGGGCAGCATGGTGACCCGCGGATCAACAACAATTAAGGGAAACTTACGTTTTTCCTGTGCTTCCTGTAAACGCCAGTAAATAATAGGGTGCTGCTCAGGCAGGTTCGAGCCCCATGCTATTAAACATTCTGTGTGCTCAAAATCTTCATAACATCCAGGAGGACCGTCCGAACCAAAGGAACGTTTATAACCTGAAACAGCAGATGCCATACAAAGGGTGGTATTACCGTCGTAGTTATTGGTACCAATAACGGCACGGGATAATTTACCCAGGGTGTAAAATTCTTCTGTTAATAACTGACCGGTAGAAACAATGGCAAAAGAATCCCGGCCATAGGTTTTCTGAATACGGGTAATTTCAAAGGCCATCTGGTCTAGGGCACTGTCTCAGTCCGTTTCTTCAAATCCTTCAAATATTTTATCCCGCACCAGCGGCATATCACCACGACCGGAGAACTTGAACAGCTCATGTTCAAAAATCCCCTTAACACAGAGTTTCCCCCGGTTAACATCTGCCCCGGCAGCCCCACGACTGGACACTGCCTCCCCTTCCTTATTCAGGCCAACCTGAATGGAACAACCGGTAGAACAATAACCACAGGTCGTATATTTCCATTCAACGACTTCCTTATCTGCAATCTTAACTGGATTCTTTTTTTTTCGGCCAAATAAGAAGGATATGCCTTTTATTTTTTTTCATTTACCGATAGTAGGTGTTTAATTAGGGGCTGTTGATCTTTTGTGTACAAAATTTAACCATTCCACATAGGAAGCCACACCATACAACAGCCTAACGCTAATGTACTGGCATAGTTTCTTTCCAGCTTATCATAGCG
>JBHNNM010000131.1:0-7036 GCA_048563625.1 Gammaproteobacteria bacterium
AAGCACTACTTAAGCTTTGTTTGATCAGGTTTTTTTGGTTAATTTCTTTGATCGATAAACAAAGCTTAAGTTCCATTTATATGGACACCATTTTGGAACAGTTATTTAGTTTGGCCAGCTTGATATTGGAGATTTCAATATAGATTTTTTCTTCCTGAACGCCCAGCAGATCCACTTTCGCCACATCGGGAATACTCAGTAATTTCAGACGTACCTCATCCACGTAATCTCTAAGCTGTGCATAGGAAAAGCCGTCACTGGTAAAGGCATAAATGGTACCGAAGGTATCGCCGTATTCATCATTGGGGAAAGGTCCCTGGATCCCGACGGGAAAAGTGTGACGGATGTCATTGAGTTTTTTGCGAACCTGGTACCAGGCATTGGGTATTTCTTCAGCCGGGGTGTAATCTTTCAGATCAATAAAAATCATGGACTCACCGGCTTTTGAATAGCTGGTCAGATAGTCCAGCCAGGGCGTTTCCTGTAACTTTTTTTCTATCCGGTCGGTGATCTGCTGTTCAACCTCCAGAGCTGTTGCACCGGGCCAGAGGGTTTTTATGGCCATTTTCTTAATGGCAAAGTCCGGATCTTCAGCCTGTACCAGATCCTGATAGGCCCAGATACCGCTAAGCACCAGTGCCAGCACCAGATAAACCGTCAGTGAAGCATGTTCTAACGCCCATTTTGACAGATTAATATTTTTCATTAATCATTATCCATTAAGCGTACTTGCTGATGACCTTCATGCAGTTTATTAACACCGGCCACCACCACAATCTGGCCGGTTTTAAGACCGGAACGGATCAATACCGCATCAAACAGATATTCCTGAATTTCAACCGGCTGCAATTGCACAGTGGAAGTCTGTTCAGAATAAACCCAGACCGCAGGCTTATCATCTTTCTGATAAATGGATGGCAGAGGTAATCGAGCTACTTTACCCTGCTCTTTCTGTACAATAATAACGGTGGTCGTCATACCCAGCTGTATCTGAGGATCTTTATCCAGTAAGCTGATTTTAACCGTATAGGTACGGGTCACCGGATCAGCACCCGGTGATATTTCCCGGACTTTTCCCCGGTAAAACTTGTCCGGATTAGCCCACAGGTTGATTTTCACTTCATCGGCATTGTGCACTTCATTAAGACGGTTTTCAGCCACAGCTATCACTACTTCCTTTTCATCTGGCAGGGCCACATTGACTACGGTCTGGCCAGCCACTACAACCTGTCCCACTTCCATATTCATGGACACAATAACCCCGCCTTCATCTGCGTACAGACGGGTATAACCGGACTGGTTACGGGCGACTTCCAGATTAGCTTCGGCCTGAATATAACGGGCTTCGGCTATAGCCAGGGCATTGGAAAAACGCAGATGTTCTGAGGCTGAGATCATTTTCTGTTTGAAGAGCGTATTATAACGCTCCAGATCCAGTTCAGCCTTGCGTTTTTCCGCCTTTGCCGCCTCCAGACCGCCCTAGGCATTGAGCAGCTGTAAATTGGAGTCCTGGGGATCAAGCCGTGCCAGCAGAGTACCCGGAGCCACCACCTGACCGACTTCAACAAACCGTTCAACAATTTTTCCAACAATACGAAAGCCCAGTGCCATATTGTAGCGGGCCTTAACTTCCCCGGCATAAGTCGATTCACGCCAGTTTTCCTTTATTTCTACTTTCTGGGTAAGCACAGGTCGAATAAGCGTTTTCGGAGGGGGTTCCTGGTTACAGCCGACTAACCACAGGGAAAACAGAACTGGAAGAAAAATAGTTTTGCAGCATTTTATAGAGAGTTTCATAGACGGATTCTGACAAAATTAAATATTGCCGTCAAATTCTGATACACTCTTACTTATCATTGCTATTTATATGTAACTATTGAACAATCTATGAGTAATAAAACATTACCGGAATACATTCTTTCTCTACTGCGTCCCGATGCCTATTCTCATACAGTAGAAACTATTGAACTGGTAGAAACCCATATTTCCTGGGTACTCCTGACCGGTACCTATACCTATAAAATAAAAAAACCGGTTAATCTGGGCTTTCTGGATTTCTCAAGTCTCGAAAAACGTCATTTTTACTGTCAGGAAGAAATACGCCTTAATTCCCGTCTGGCCCCTGATCTTTATCTGGAGGTCTTAGCCATAACCGGCCCGGAGCAACAGGCTGTATTTTCCGGCAGCGGCCCTGTTATTGAATACGCGGTTAAAATGCTGCAGTTTCCCACAAACATGCAGATGGATAAACTGCTCAATACAGGACAGATACAGACCAGCCATATTGCCAGCTTGGCAGAAACCATTGCCGGTTTTCACCAACAGACCGATATTTCCGGTACAGAATCTGATTATGGTAAGCCCGAAGTTGTTTACAGACCAGTTCGGGACAACTTCACTCTGCTGCAGGAACTGGTCAATGAGCATAAACAGCTCGATACAATTGAAGAACTCAGGCAATGGAGCCAGGCTTCCTATGAACATTTAAAGCCTGTTTTTGTGCAACGTAAAGAAGCGGGTTTTATTCGTGAATGCCATGGTGATCTGCATACTGCCAATATTGTGGTTATTGATAATACGCCAACAGCCTTTGACTGTATTGAATTTTCCCCTGAGCTGCGCTGGACAGACACGGCCAGTGATATTGCTTTTCTGATTATGGATCTGCAATACCGTCAGCAGCACGCTTTTGCCTGGCATTTTCTTAATCACTACCTGGAGATATCCGGTGATTATAAGGCTCTCCAGGTATTAAAGTTTTACCTAGTCTATCGTGCCATGGTCCGTGCTAAAGTCGCCGCTATTGGTGCCTCACAGATGCCTGATACATCTGCGCAGTACAATAGTACTATCCAGAACTGTTATGATTATTTAAAACTGGCCCATACTTTTGTACAGCCCGGCAGCCCCATGTTAATTATTACCTGCGGTATGTCAGCCTCAGGAAAAACCACTCTGACTGGCCCCCTGATTGCAGGCTTATCCGCTATTCGACTGCGCTCCGATGTAGAACGAAAACGGCTGTTTAAGCAAAGCAAAGAATCTCGTAGCCATAAACCATTTAATACCGGTATTTATTCTCCTGAAGCTTCCCGCCAGACCTATCAATACCTTTCTGATCAGGCTGACTTAATCTTAACGTCTGGTTACCCTGTAATTATTGATGCAGCATTTTTACACTATGAACAGCGCCAGTTATTTTATCAGCTGGCCCGGAAGAAAAGTGTCCCCTTTGTTGTTCTGCATTTTACCGCCCGGCCTGATACTCTGCGTCAACGTATCAGCCAGAGGGTAAACGATGTTTCTGATGCCGACCGCTCCGTACTGGAACAGCAACTGCTTAACTGCAAGCCGCTGCAGGACAATGAACAGCCTTATGTTATAAATATAGATACTGAATCCCCGTTTGATCCTGATGCAGTGGTTGCTAAAATAAATCGGGTTTATAAGGAGCATTCAGCAATATGAATACGACTAACTGTGATATCTGAGATCCCTCATTACCAGAAGCCGGACAGCAGCGTATTGAATGGGCCTGGCAGGAAATGCCTGTGTTGCAGCAACTCTTAAAACGTTTATCCGATGAGCGGCCACTGGAAGGCATTCGACTCAGCGGCTGTCTGCATATTACCACTGAAACCGCCAATCTGGCCGGTGTGTTAAAAGCCGCCGTGGCCGATCTGGTACTTTGTGCCAGCAACCCACTCAGCACTCAGGATGATGTGGCTGCAGCCCTAGTTGAGCGCTACCAGATCCCGGTTTATGCTATTTGCGGTGAATCCAGTGAGATATATTATCAGCATATTAATGCCGCCCTGGATCACCGGCCCGTACTGACCATGGATGACGGCGCCGATTTGGTCAGTGAAATCCATAAAACCCGCCCTGATCTGCTGCCTGATATGATAGGTGGTACAGAAGAAACCACCACCGGGGTCATTCGCTTAAAAGTCATGGCCAATGAAGGTGCTTTAAAGTTCCCGGTTATTGCAGTCAATGATGCCATGACCAAACATTTATTTGATAATCGTTACGGCACCGGACAAAGCACTCTTGATGGTATTATTCGTGCAACTAATATTCTGCTGGCAGGCAAGACTTTTACTGTAGTCGGTTATGGCTGGTGCGGCCGGGGTATTGCCATGCGTGCCAAAGGTCACGGTGCTCATGTTATAGTTACAGAAGTTAATCCCCTGCGGGCATTAGAAGCCAGTATGGATGGCTACCAGGTAATGCCGCTATCAGAAGCCGCCGCACAATCGGACTTTATTGTAACGGCAAGCGGTGACAAAAATGTACTGGATAAGGCCCATCTGGAAATTATGAAAGACGGCTGTATCCTGGCTAATTCAGGTCATTTTAATGTCGAAATCAATATTCCGGCTTTGCAGGCCATGAGCATAAAAACACATCAGCCCAGACCATCGGTTCAGCAATATACCCTGGCCGACGGCAGAACTATATGCCTACTGGCAGAAGGACGTATGGTGAATCCGGCTGCAGCAGAAGGTCATCCTTCCGCCGTTATGGATATGAGTTTTGCTAACTAGGCCTTGTCTGCTGTTTACATGGTTAAACAGGCTGGAAAATTAAGTCATGGTGTACATAATGTACCCGCAGAAATTGATCAGAGCATTGCTGAAATGAAACTGTCCGCAATGAATATACAGATTGATCAGTTAAGCAACGAACAGGTTCTCTATCTTTCATCCTGGAGACAGGGAACATCATGACTGAAGCCAGCAAAAAAATGCTCACTGATATTGAACGCAATGTTGTTCAGACCAGCCGTTATACCGGCAAACATCAGCTTGGCAGCAGAGTTCTGGCCGCAATGGCAGAAATACCCCGTGAGCAGTTTGTACTTGCTGAAGAAAAAATTCTTGCTTATGCTGACAGTCCCCTGTCCATAGGGCATGGTCAAACCATTTCACAGCCTTTTATTGTGGCATTAATGACGGATTTACTGGCACTAGAACCCACCGACAAGGTACTGGAAATCGGCACAGGCTCCGGTTACCAGACAGCAATACTTGCTCAGCTGGCAGATAGTGTTTATTCAATCAAAGTTATCCCTGCCCTAGCTGCAACCGCTGAACAGCGTTTAAAGCAACTGCATTATAATAATATTCATATACGTACCGGCAATGGCTATGATGGCTGGCCGGAACAGGCACCTTATGATGCTATTATCGTTACGGCAGCAGCCCCATACATTCCACCCGCACTTATTGAACAGCTAAAACCCGGGAGTAACATGGTTATTCCCGTAGGTCTGCCCTATGAGGTACAGGAACTGCTTCTTGTGTCCAGGGATGAGCAAAATGAAATAACTACAAAAAACATCTTAAACGTGGCATTTGTACCGTTAGTACAGGATAGTGAAACATAATAATCCTGCTATGCAACACTATCCTGTCCATTCTATTCTTAATGATTTAAAAATCCACCTAAAGAACCATAATCGACTGATCCTGCAGGCACCTCCGGGTGCCGGTAAAACAACTATTGTTCCCCTGACACTTCTGGATCAGCCTTGGCTGAAAGATCGGCAGATTATTATTCTCGAACCCCGGCGACTGGCTGCCCGTAGTGCTGCTGCCCGCATGGCTGAACTGCTGGGTGAACAGACAGGTGAAACTGTTGGTTATCAGATCCGTCAGGACATTCAGGCCAGCAGTAAAACCCGTATACTGGTGGTGACCGAAGGTATATTAACCCGTAAACTTCAGAGCGATCCGGAACTGGCCGGTGTGGGTCTGGTCATTTTTGATGAGTTTCATGAACGCAGTCTGCATGCCGATCTGTCCCTAGCTTTTTGTCTGCAGAGTCAGGAGATCCTGAACGACTCATTAAAAATACTGGTCATGTCCGCCACTCTGAATACTCAGCTATTATCGGACAAGCTCAATAACGATACCTTTCAGGCTCCCACATTAAATAGTGAAGGACGCAGTTTTCCGGTCGATATTGTTTATCGTAAGGCTCATTTGCCGGATATTGATCACCGAAACCTGATCAACAGTCTTTACCAGCAAACCTTAAATGCCCTGTCTGAACACACCGGCAATATCCTAATTTTTTTATCGGGTACCGGTGAAATTAAACGTCTGGAACAGGCTTTAGCTGAATACTTAAAAGGTGACAAAAAGATTATTCTGGCCCCTTTATATGGAGATCTGAATAAGAGCCAGCAGGATCAGGCCATTAGCCCGCCGTCAGACGGAAAAAGAAAAACTTGTTCTGGCCACCAATATAGCTCAGACCAGTCTGACTATTGAGGGTATTAATGTGGTAATTGATTCAGGTTTACAGCGCCAGGCACAGTTTAATCCAGACTCCGGTATGAGCGGTCTGCATACACTGAAAATTGCTCAGGATACTGCAGAACAACGCAGCGGTCGTGCCGGCCGACTGGGACCAGGGATCTGTTTTCGCCTGTGGACAGAAGCTCAGCATAAAAACCGGCCCCGGCATGAAACACCGGAAATTCTCCACTCCGACCTGGCACCGCTGCTGCTGGAGCTGGTTCAATGGGGTGTTACAGAAATGAGTGAACTGGTCTGGCTGGATCTGCCTTCTGAGGGGCATATTGCTCAGGCCAGAAATTTATTGCGGCATCTGCAGGCCATTGATGAAAACTATCATATTACCCGACATGGTAAAAATATTCTCAGCCTGGGTCTGCACCCACGTCTGGCACACATGGTTCTCACCGCACAACAATATTATTCAGATGCCTTTAATCCCACTGAAACCGCCTGTCTACTGGCAGCATTACTCAGTGAAAAAGACATTATTCCCTATAATGCCAGTACGGAAGCTAATCATGATATAGCCTTTCGTATTTCTTTGCTGCAGACACTCTCTGAACAATCAGCAATAATAAACGGAGCCGTCAATAAGACCATAGCAAAACAGGTTTTAAGAACAGCAAATGATATTCACAGAAAACTCAATAAGTTTGTTAGGAAAAATACCGATAAAGAATTACTGGATAATATTACTCAAACAGAATTTACAGCGGTTCTGACCG
>JBHNNM010000132.1:0-6962 GCA_048563625.1 Gammaproteobacteria bacterium
TGCCGATTCTCTGAATTCCGGGGTATAGCTCTTTGCTTGTCTTGTTTTATCTGTCATTTTGAACACACTCTCTTTTTAAAAGTATTTTAAGTTGTGTGTCCGGAATAGTATAGCCACATCAGATTTCTGCTTCAACAGACTATAAAATCACTAAATTTTTCAAATAATTCTTGCACTTATCCCATTTTTTCGTAAACTTGTTGGATCCTGAATTTTGCTTTTTAAGGCCTGTTTATGTCCTCTGAACAATCTATTATCTTTATTGCCCAGCCCGGTGGAAATTTAAGTGGTGAAATCCGTGTTCCTGGTGATAAATCCATTTCCCATCGTTCTATTATGCTGGGCTCCCTAAGTGACGGTACTGTAACCATTACCGGCTTTTTACAGGGAGAAGACTCTCTGGCGACCTTAAAAGCCTTTAAAGCCATGGGGGTTGATATTCAGGGGCCAGACGAAAACGGCAAAATTATTATTCATGGAGTGGGCATGCATGGTCTGAAACCGCCTCCTGAACCTCTGGATTTAGGCAACTCCGGTACCTCTATGCGTCTGCTGACGGGGTTGCTGGCCAGTCAGGGTTTTGATATTACCCTGACGGGTGATGATTCCCTGTCTTCCAGACCTATGAAACGGGTTATTGATCCCATACAGCAAATGGGCGGTGTTATTGAGGCTACTGAAAAGGGTACAGCACCCTTACATATTAAAAGCAGTAAAAACTCCAGGCTTAAAGCTATTGATTATGTCTTGCCTATGGCCAGTGCCCAGGTTAAATCCTGTGTGCTGCTGGCTGGGCTATATGCAGAAGGTCGTACCTGTGTGACTGAGCCGGCACCTACCCGTGATCATACTGAGCGGATGTTACAGGGCTTCGGTTATACCCTGGATATTAAAAAACTGGATGATCAACGCAGCACTATCTGTCTGGAAGGCGACGGCAAACTGACCGCCTGTGATATTGATGTGCCTTCAGATATTTCTTCGGCGGCTTTTTTTATGGTCGGTGCCAGTATAGCTGAGGGCTCAGATTTGACCCTTAAACATGTGGGTATTAATCCTACCCGTATTGGAATTATCAATATTCTTAATCTGATGGGGGCTGATATCAGCCTGTCTAATGAGCAGGAAGTTGGCGGTGAGCCGGTGACGGATATTCGTATCCGTTCCGCCTGTTTAAAAGGCATTCACATACCAGAAGATCAGGTTCCTCTGGCTATTGATGAGTTTCCTGCTATTGCCATAGCTGCGGCCTGTGCAGAAGGTAGAACCGTGTTAACCGGTGCTGAAGAACTGCGGGTTAAGGAAAGTGACCGTATCCAGGCCATGGTTGACGGCCTACAGATACTGGGGATTGACTGTGAAGGTACGCCGGATGGGATGATTATTAATGGTGGAACTCTCGGCTCCGCCACTGTGGACAGCCTGGGGGATCATCGTATTGCCATGTCCTTTGCCATGGCTGCACTGCGATCCCGTGGTGAAATTAAAATTAAAGACTGTGCTAATGTAAACACCTCTTTTCCTGATTTTATACAGCTGGCCCGAACCTGTGGCCTGAAGGTCGAGGCTCAATAAACTATGACTGAACATATACCGGTTATTACCCTGGATGGCCCCGGCGGGGTAGGTAAGGGTACTATTTCTGCATTGGTGGCTAAGGAACTGGGCTGGCATTATCTGGACAGCGGGGCGCTGTATCGTTTGACCGCACTGGCCTGTCAACAGAAAGGGGTTGATTTTGCGGATATTGATGCAGTGGCGGATATTGCTGAACATCTGCAGGTAGAATTTCTGCCTCAGGGCGGTATTTTGCTGGATGGTAAGGAAGCAGAAGCTTTGATCCGTACGGAACAGGCGGGTGCTAATGCCTCTAAAGTGGCGGCTATACCCGAAGTCAGGGAAGCGTTGTTTAAACGCCAGAAAGCTTTTTTACAGTCTCCCGGCCTAGTGGCAGACGGTCGCGATATGGGTACCAGTATCTTTCCCGATGCTGATTTAAAAGTTTTTTTAACAGCCTCAGTGGATGAAAGGGCAAAAAGACGCTATAAGCACTTGATTGAAAAAGGAAATAATGTTAATATTGAAATCCTTCGCAAGGAAATACAGGAGCGGGATGAACGGGATATGAATCGTTCGGCCTCACCCCTTAAACCGGCGGAGGATGCGCATATTATTGATACATCTGATCTCTCTATTGATGAGGTGTTTCAGGAGGTCATGCGCTTATACAGGATAACCAATAAAGATTCTCATTAATAGCTGCCTGGCTGTGAGGATCTTTTTTAGTTATAACGGCGTTTAAACGGTATACCAGTCAGTAAACCGTTTAAATAAAATTTTAAACTACCGTAAAAACATAAGCCTGTACTATGGTGGTATTCGGTGAGTTTTTACCACAACAAAATGGTCAATTTATTGATCAGGAACATCTCTAATGAGCGAAGAAAGTTTTGCTGAACTATTTGAAGAAAGTCTGAAAAAGACAGAAATGAAACCCGGTTCTTTGGTTACCGGTGAGGTTGTCGCTATTGATAACGATTATGTTATTGTTAATGCAGGCCTTAAATCAGAAGGTGAAATTCCTCTGGAACAATTTGCCAACGATGGTGACATCAATGTCGGTGACAAGGTTGAAGTTGCCCTTGATACCATTGAAGATGGCTACGGCTCAACACGTCTGTCACGTGAGAAGGCGAAGCGTGCTGCGGCATGGATTCGTTTAGACAAGTCGTTTGATGCTGATGAAACGGTAACAGGTACTATTATTGATAAGGTTAAGGGTGGCTTCACTGTTGAACTCGGTGATATTCGTGCCTTCCTGCCTGGCTCATTAGTTGATGTTCGTCCGGTTCGTGACTCCACTTACCTGGAAGGTAAAGAGCTTGAATTTAAAGTCATCAAGCTGGATCAGAAACGTAATAATGTTGTGGTATCCCGTCGTGCAGTGGTTGAAATTGAGAACTCTGCAGAACGTGAACAACTGCTGGAAAACCTGGAAGAAGGTCAAACTGTCAAGGGTATCGTTAAGAACCTGACTGACTATGGTGCCTTTATTGATCTGGGTGGTGTAGATGGTCTGCTGCACATTACCGATATGGCCTGGAAGCGTGTTAAGCATCCTAGCGAAATCGTGTCCATCGGTGATGAAATCGATGTTAAAGTCCTTAAGTTTGACCGTGAACGCTCTCGTGTTTCCCTGGGTCTTAAGCAGACAGGCGATGATCCATGGCTGGCTATTAAGGAACGTTATGCTGAAGGCACTCGCCTGAAGGGTAAGGTAACTAACCTGGCTGACTACGGTTGCTTTGTTGAAATCGAAGAAGGTGTTGAAGGTCTGGTACACGTTTCTGAAATGGACTGGACTAACAAGAACATTCACCCATCCAAAGTTTGTAATGTAGGTGATGAAGTTGAAGTGATGGTACTGGATATCGATCCAGAACGTCGCCGTATTTCACTGGGTATGAAGCAGTGCTCTCAGAATCCATGGGAAGTTTTCTCTGCCACTCATAACAAGGGTGACAAGGTTAAGGGTAACATCAAGTCTATTACTGACTTTGGTATCTTTATCGGTCTCGAAGGTGGTATTGACGGTCTTATCCACCTGTCTGATATTTCTTGGAACAGCACTGGCGAAGATGAAATTACAAACTTCAAGAAAGGTGATGAACTGGAAGCTGTGGTTCTGGCTGTTGACCCTGAACGTGAGCGTATCTCTCTGGGTGTCAAGCAGATGGATCAGGATCCATTCTCAACTTATGTGGCTGCTAATCCTAAAGGTTCCATTGTTAAGGGAACCGTTAAGGAAGTAGATGCCCGTGGTGCAGTTATTGAACTGGCAGAAGGAGTTGATGTCTATCTGAGAGTTTCTGAACTGTCTCGTGAACGAGTTGAAGACGCCTCCACTGTACTAAAAGTGGGTGACGAAGTTGAAGCCAAGTTCATCGGTGTTGATCGTAAGAGCCGGGTTATCAACCTGTCTATTAAAGCGAAAGATGTTGCTGAAGAAGCTGAAGTTATGCAGGAATACACAGATGGTGGTTCAGCAACTACTTCTCTGGGTGATCTGCTGAAGGATCAGTTAAGTAAGAAATAAAAGCAGTATCGGGCAGTTATATCGGAACGGGGGAGTATCTGTTCTGATATAACTGCCCGAATTGTTTTTTTTACTGCACTAATACTGCACTAAAATATTGCAATCGACCAAAGGATAATTAATACAATGACAAAATCTGAGTTGATTGAAGCACTTGCTCAAAAACAGTCCCAACTGACATATAAAGATGTCGAACTGGCTGTCAAGACAATGCTGGATCATATGGCCTCAACCCTGGCTTCCGGGGAACGTATTGAAATTAGAGGTTTTGGTAGTTTTTCCTTACATTTTCGCCCACCAAGAACGGGTCGAAATCCAAAGACCGGAGACGCTGTTACTCTGGCCTCCAAATATGTCCCGCACTTTAAGCCGGGCAAAGAATTAAGAGAGCGGGTGAATCGCACACGTTCAAAAGAAATCCTTTAAATCTATTTTTAAACTGTTTTTCTAACTATTTTTTAACAGGGCTTTTTAACAGAGCTAGGGTTAGCTAATTTAAATCACTGGCCGGATAATGAAGCGACTTTTTAGCATTCTATTTCTACTTATATTCATGGCTCTGGGTGTTGCAATCGCCATAGTTAATGCCGATGAAGTGGTTTTTGATTATTATTTCGGCAGTATTACCCAGCCCCTGTCCATAATACTGCTCGGTGCTATTATGGTTGGTGCATTACTGGCGACAGTCATTAACAGCCTGGTTATTTTAAGTCTCAGACATCAGTTGCGCCGGGCACAGCGACAGATAAAGAAGGCTGAAGAAAGTTCTGTAACTCTGATCGAAGCGACTGATAAGCAGCATTGAATAGTCCACTATGCCCAAAAATTCATTTGAATGTTTAACTATGCCCAATAAAGGCTTGCCTGTTATATGATCGACAATTCGCCTTTAATTGTTGTTCTCCCCTTTGTTATCCTTGCTTTTCTGTTAGGCATCTTTCTAGGTCGGCGTAAATCCGACAAACATTCTGCTCCCACATCCTATTCACTGACTTCTGATTATTTTAAAGGTTTGAACTACCTGTTAAATGAACAGACCGATAAGGCGATTGACGTGTTTGTCGGTATGCTGGATGTTGGTGAAGAAACCGTTGATACCCATATCGCACTGGGTAACCTCTATCGTCAGCGGGGTGAAGTTGAACAGGCCATTAAAATCCACCAGAATGTGATTGCCAAGCCTTCCCTAAGCCTGAATAAACGTAATGAAGCCCTGTTTGAACTGGCGCGGGATTTTATGCATGCCGGTTTGCTGGATCGTGCTGAAAGCCTGTTTCAGGAGTTGCTGAAAAAAGACTCTCATGTTCCCACTGCGCTTAAATATTTATTGTCCATTTATCAGCAGGAACACGACTGGGAAAAGGCCATTCATATAGCCAAAAAACTGGAAGCAGCAAGCAATATTTCCTACTCAAGACAGGTGGCCCATTTTTATTGTGAACTGGCCTTAATCAGTCAGAAATCCGGTAATTATAAAGATGCCTTATTACTCGTCAAAAAAGCTCTTGGGACAGATAAACAGTCTGTCAGGGCTAGTATTCTTGAAGGTCAGCTAAATCAGCAGATGTGTAACTGCAAGGCTGCCACTCGGGCTTATCGAAGGGTAGAGCAGCAGGATCCCGTGCTGCTTTCAGAGGTTCTGGAACCGCTGGTTGAATGTTATAAGGAAATGAAGAAGGGCAAGGAAATAAAAACCTTTCTGGAGCATTCTCTAAAAACTTACGGCGGGATCACTTCAATTATACTGTACTCAGAACTTATTCGACAGGAGTCCGGCGATAAAGCAGCTGCCTTGTTTGTGGTTGAAACTTTGCGTAAAAAACCCTCGATTCGCGGATTGAGTTATTTAATTGAAATCAGCCTGGATTTCACTAAAGGCACCGCACACGATAATCTGCTTATTTTAAAAGAAATAACAGATAATCTGTTAAAAGATAAACCGGTTTATCAATGTGATCAATGCGGTTTTAAATCTAAAACCATGTACTGGAACTGTCCTGGGTGCAAATCCTGGAGCTCTGTTAAACCCATTCAGGGTATTGAAGGAGAGTAAACTTTTTATGAATAAAATATCACCGGTTGTCATTGCGCTGGACTTTAAAGATAAAGTCTCTACTCTGAACCTGGTTAATCAGTTACAGCCTGACTTATGTCGTTTAAAAGTCGGTAAAGAGCTGTTTGTGCGCTGTGGTCCGGATCTGGTAAAAGAACTCATAGATAAAGGTTTTGATGTTTTCCTCGATTTAAAGTTTCATGATATTCCTAATACCGTTGCGGCAGCCTGTCAGGCTGCCGCTGAACTGGGGGTATGGATGGTTAATGTTCATGCTTCCGGGGGACGGAAGATGATGCAGGCGGCCCGTGAAGCCATAGCAGATTCATCCCATCAACCACTACTTATCGGTGTAACGGTTCTGACCAGTTTATCCAGAGAAGATATTGCAGAAATTGGCCTGGACATTGAACCTCAGGAGCAGGTCTTACGCCTGGCAAAACTGGCTAAAGACTCCGGACTGGACGGTGTGGTATGTTCGCCTCTGGAAGCTGCTTTATTAAAACAGCAGGTGGCCGAGGATTTCTGTCTGGTAACTCCGGGCGTCAGACCGGCCGGTTCGCATATTGGTGATCAGCAGCGCATAATGACACCAGCGAAAGCCCTGCAGGCTGGATCCGATTACCTGGTTATAGGCCGACCTATTACTGCAAGCAGTGACCCACTGAAATCTCTGCAGGCAATTATTGCTGAGTGCAGGGCATAGTTATTAGAATGGATTTATTTAGAATTATAACAGGTTAACCGAACAGACCTTATTTCGACCGGATTCTTTTGCCTGATAAAGGGCTTCATCAGCTTTATCAATAAGCT
>JBHNNM010000133.1:0-1982 GCA_048563625.1 Gammaproteobacteria bacterium
TTAAAAATATCTGCCCCAGCAAATTAGATTCACCATTGGTAAAACGGGCAGAAATTACTCCGGACTGATCCACATCCAGGCCCGAAAGCTGTCCCGTTGTATAGCCATTCTGAGTAATATTCGTTACCCCAAAGTTAGCCCCGTACTGAGTAATATCAGCAATATCCAGGACAATTGTTTGGGCTGCCGCACCGGTAGGATTGTAGTTCAATGAGATCTGAGCACCGGCGAGGGTTGTCAATAAACCTGTATTTGAAAATACCACTGCAGTATCATCAGTACCAGCAGCTGGCATAGCTGTACCACTACTATCTATGGTCCTGACACCAAACGTCCAGGCATTGGTTGCCGTATCGTTTTTCTGAAAAAACATGGAGGTCTGCATGGCATTACCAAGAGAATCATAAGTGGTAAATGATGTAGTATGAGAATAGCTTGTTGGATCAGTCGGATCTATCGCTGTTGCAACAGGAATATCAATGGCATTGGCATCCAGATTGGCAATAATAGTGCCTTCCGTAGTGGCATTGGGCGGTATATTATTGGATATAATCTGCAAATCAACCACATCCCCGGTATTGATTATGGGCGGATTAACCGTATTATCAACACCATAGCCTTTCAGGTTGGAACCGCTGTTATCTACAATATAACCATCCCGATCCACCTTAAACTGGCCGTTACGGGTATAGACCCGGTTACCGGAAACATCGTCCATGGTGAAAAAACCGTCTCCGGTTATCCCCATATCAAGGTTGTTTTCAGTAAAAACAATATTACCTTGGGTAAACTGTTGAGCCGTTGCCGCTAGGCGAACACCACTGCCGATAGCCGTACTGACCGAACCGAATTTACTGGTGGCATAAACATCAGCAAATTCTGCTCGAGACTGTTTAAAACCGATAGTACCCACATTGGCAATATTATTGCCCGTCACTTTAAGGTCTGCCTGAGCAGCACTTAATCCACTTAAACCAATACGAAATGGCATGATCTACCTCCTGCCTATATAAATAACTAACTGATCTCTTTAACGGCCGACAGTTCAATACTGCCCAGACCGGACAAGTTTAACTTGATACCCTGACCACCCTGCCCAATTGAAACACTATCCACTTTGGTACTGACCAGAACATCCTGTGCAACTGTTTCTGTACCCACATCAGCCATTGCCCGGATCCGGTAACCGCCAGGCGGCAAATAATTTCCATCCTGATCCGTACCATCCCAGGTAAACTTCACATCTCCAGCTGCCTGCGTACCCATGGGGATAGTTTTAACCAGCTGGCCGCTGGCATCTTCTATTTCAATAGTCAGATTCGTGGTGGAAGAAGACAGGTCCACCTGCCCGACCACATTCTCCCCGGTTTCCAGTTCTGCTATACCGCCGGGTGCCAGCACATTTCTTCCTACCAGACCGGAGGCCTGTAAGGCTGAGCTGGACTGCATATTAGCACTGAACTTGTCAAAAGACTGCTGTAATTCTTTGGCACCTGCTGCCGTTTCAAATTGTGCCAGCTGGCTTAAAAACTCACCGTTTTCCTGTGGCTGCAGGGGGTCCTGATTCTTAAGCTGTGCAATCAGTAACTGCATAAACTGATCCTGTTTAGACACCTCGTCTTTAGGCTCATTTTTTCTGGTCAAGCCCAGATTATCGTAGAGTGCCACATTATTATTAATTGCTGACATTGTCTTTCCCCTGTCCCAGGTCGTTTATTTCAAATATCATCTGTCTATAAATACCGGATTAAGATTTACCCAGGTTAATGGTTCTCATTAATAACTGCTTGGTAGTATTGAGTACATCTACATTCGTCTGGTAAGAGCGTGATGCATCCATCATATTGGCCATGGCTTCTATGGGATTAACATTGGGCATAAATACATAACCATCTTCATTAGCATTGGGGTGATAGGGCTGGTACTGTGCTTTTAAAGGCTCTTCACTCTCAATAATCCGATCCACTTTTACCTTAGCAACG